>DASWYX010000261.1:0-2726 GCA_036404755.1 Pseudoduganella sp. | reverse complement strand
CAGCAGGTGAAAACTGTTGAAGTAGACCCACAAGATGGCCGATATCATCATAAAGCCGGAGGCTGCAGTCAGCAGTCCATCCACGGTCCACTTGAAGTTAGCCAGTCCCGCGCACAGGCTGCTGACGGATTCTCCCAGCAGGATGATCGTGAGCAGTCCCACACGCTCGATCAGGTGTTTGGTATGCACCGGGATGACCTGCAGTCGTGGCGGTAAATAGAAGATGAACGCAAGCAGATCGAACGCTATCCCCAGGTAAAACACGGCATATCGCTGTGGTGCCGGGAACAGGACCGAAACGAGGCTGATGGTGGAGCCCGCGATGAGTACCCAGCCAGCTGCCGTTGTGAGTGCAACGCCTTCCTTGTGCCGGTATTTCGACACGAAATACATCGCGGCGATAATGTATTGTGAAGCGGCGTAGCACGCGACGATGGCTTCGAAGCCGGCCAGGAATCGTTGGTCGATCAAGCCTGACATGACAATCAGCAGGAACATGATGACCAGGGTCGCCAGCCGATGCTTCCGGTCATCCGCGTCGAAGCGGTTGGCATACATGGTGTGGCTGGCCCAAATCCACCACACAGGTACGAAAATCAGGATGAATTTCCAGAACTGGAGTGCTTCGAGATGTCCCTCGTGCGTGTGGCTCAGGATATGCGTTACGTCACTGATCGTCACCACAAAAATCAGGTCGAAGAATAATTCGAGCCAGGTGGCAGTGCGATGGTGCTCGAAATATTTTGTGTTGTGCATATCGGCCGCTCACCGTTGGTCGGGTTCGATCGGATTGTAGTCCATGTGACTGCCGACGCCGTTCGGCATATCCAGCGTGCGGGACGAGAATGTCTCTTGGCAAAGGTTTATGCAATGAGGGGTAATTTTGCCCTATTTCGCCTGCACAATACATGGCATTCCCTCCCACTCAAGAAGAAGAGGCAATACCATGGAACCCATCCTGTACTACGGCGTGCCGCATGGCTGCGCCTTCGGCACTATCGTCGCGCTCGAATGGCTGTGCCGGCCCTACCGCCTGCTGCGCCTGGAGCTGCCCGGCCAACCGAACCCCATGCTGCAAACGGACGGACGCGTGATTCGCGACTGCCGCGAAATCCTGCGCCACCTGGCCTCGCGCCGCCGCTACCTGCTGGGCTACCGCTCAGGGACGGTCGACCACGCCCGCCTGGAACGCCTGATCGATACGATGCATGTGGAATTCCAGGGCGGAGAAGCGCGCCTCGCAGCGGTGTGCGCTCAACTGAACGCCCAGCTGGCGGGCCGCGAATGGCTGGACGGGAACAAGCGCACCGTGGCGGACGCCTGCCTGGTCGCGGCCGTGCGCTGGGCCGAGCGCCACGCAGGCCTGGAACTGGGCCGCTATCCGCGCCTGCAGCAATACCTGGCCGAGTTGCATGGCGACCCGGCCGTGTTCTTTGCGGACGCGATCGAAACCCGCCGCCCGGCCGTCACCAGCGGACGCTTCCGCGGCCACCTGAGCCTGGACGAAGTGGACTTGCCGCTGGCCGCCTAATACAGCGTGATCTCGTAGCCGAAGCGCGCCGCTGCCGCGACGATGTGTTCGCCCATCAGCTTGCGGGCGAGGGCGGCGTCGCGCGCGGAGAATGCCTGGATGATGGCTTCGTGCTCGGCGCGCGCATCGTGCGGGATGTGGCCGAACATGGGGCCGTGGCGTGCGAAATTGGCTGCAATCAGGGGACGCATCGGCTCCAGCACGGTGCGGATCAGCGCCACCAGATAGTCGTTGCCGGACGCGGCGGCCACCGCGCGGTGGAATTCCAGGTCGGCGTTGACGGTGGCGGCGGTGGGCGCGCCTTCGAAGCGCATGCGTTCCACCGCTTGCTGGATGGGTTTCAGCTTGCGCGGCGTCATATGCAGCGCGGCCAGCGCGGCGGCCTGGCTTTCCAGGGCCGCGCGCACTTCGAACATATTGCGGATCGTATCGTCGCCTTCCAGCAGCTGGGCGCTGATGGGCTGCAGTGGCTCGGCAACCGGCTGGGCGGCAGCGACGAAAGCGCCCAGCCCCTGGCGTGAGGTCACCAGACCCCGTGCGCGCAGCGTGGCGATCGCTTCGCGCACCACATTGCGGCTGACGCCGAAATTCTCGGACAGGAACTGCTCGGTCGGCAGGCGGTCGCCGGGCCGCAGACGGCCCGCCTCGATCTCGTCGCTGAGTGCGTGCACGATGTGCTCCGCCAGGTGCGGCCGTCGCTCGACCGGCAGGACGTTCAGTTTGGCCATGCTTGCCTCCTTGTCCACTTATTCTACATCCACGCTTTGCCAGTTCACTTGTTCCTGGCATGAACAAGCCTTGTTCCATGATGTTCACTTGTAGGACAAGTGAACATCTCCTAAGCTGAAGATACCAACCCAGCCAGGAGACACCCATGAAAATCGCACACGTCGAAACCATCCACCTGCGCATTCCCTTCACCACCGGCGGCCAGTCGGCCGGCGGCGTTTGGGGCGGCAAGGACTTGCAGATGGTCGACTCCCTCGTCGTCAAAGTCACCGCGGACGACGGCACCGTCGGCTGGGGCGAGACCTTCGGCTTCACCGCCATCCCGTCCGTGAAACTGGTGCTCGACACTATCCTCGCGCCTGAAATAATCGGCCGCAATATTCACCAGCGTGAAAAGCTGATGGTGGAGCTGCAGAAGAAGTTCCACATCTTCGGCCGCAGCGGCGCCTTTATCTACGGCCTGTCC
>DASWYX010000260.1:0-2680 GCA_036404755.1 Pseudoduganella sp. | reverse complement strand
ACGTGCTCGCCTCGCTGCGCCGGGTCGCGCTGGGCTTCGGCCTCGCCGCGGCAGTCGGCATCCCGCTCGGCTTCATCATCGGCCGCTTCAAGTTCGCCTACGGCATGTTCAGCCCCATCATCAGCCTGCTGAAGCCCGTGTCGCCGCTGGCCTGGCTGCCAATTGGACTGCTGGTGTTCAAGGCTGCCGATCCCGCCGCGATCTGGGCCATCTTCATCTGCTCCATCTGGCCGATGATCGTCAACACCGCCGTGGGCGTGCAGCGCGTGCCGCAGGACTACCTGAACGTGGCGCGGGTGCTGAACCTGAGCGAATGGAAAGTGATCACCAAGATCCTGATGCCCGCTGTGCTGCCTTACATGCTGACCGGGGTGCGCCTTGCCATCGGCACCGCGTGGCTGGTGATCGTGGCCGCCGAAATGCTGACGGGCGGCGTGGGCATTGGCTTCTGGGTCTGGGACGAATGGAACAACCTGAACGTGCCGCACATCCTGATCGCGATCGGCGTGATCGGCATTGTCGGCCTGCTGCTGGAAGTTGCGCTGGTAACGCTGGCGAAAGCCGTCACCTACGAGGAGAACTGATATGGGCAAGTTCATCGACATCAGCAATGCGGACATGAGCTTCGGCAGCTTCCAGGCCCTGAGCAATGTGAACCTGCAGGTGGAGCAGGGCGAGTTCATCACCCTGATCGGACACTCGGGCTGCGGCAAGTCCACGCTGCTCAACCTGATTGCCGGCCTGACCAAGCCGACCAGCGGAGCGCTGATCTGCGCCGGACGCGAAATCAATGGGCCGTCGCCGGAGCGCGCCGTCGTGTTCCAGAACCATTCGCTGCTGCCCTGGCTGACCTGCTTCGAAAACATCCACCTCGCCGTGGAGCGCGTCTTCGGTGGCAAGGAATCGCGCAAGCAGCTGGACGAGCGCACCTGGAAGGCACTGGAGCTGGTGAATCTCGTTACGGCCGGCAGCAAGCGTCCCAATGAAATCTCGGGCGGCATGAAGCAGCGCGTGGGCATTGCACGGGCGCTGTCGATGGAGCCCAAGGTGCTGCTGATGGATGAACCCTTCGGGGCGCTCGATGCGCTGACCCGCGCGCATTTGCAGGATGAACTGATGCGCATCGTGGCCGCCACCGGCGCCACGGTGGTGATGGTCACGCACGATGTGGACGAAGCAGTGCTGCTGTCCGACCGTATCGTGATGATGACCAACGGCCCGGCGGCGACCATCGGCGATATCGTCAAGGTGCGCCTGCCGCGGCCACGCGACCGCCTCGCACTGGCGCAGGACCCGCTCTATATCGATTACCGCACCAGCGTATTGGAGTTCCTGTATCACCGCCAGAAACGGCCAGTTGCACAAGCCGCGTAACCAGCAGGTACGGCGGATCGATGATTCGCCGTGTGTGCGCCGCCCGCCGCGGCAGCGCATTGTCGATGCCGAGCAACACCAGTGTGGCAGGTCCCGCCACTAGCTGATACATTGTGTCTATACAAGGAGAACAGCAGCATGAACCACGAAGTACAGCAAGCGGCAGCACCCCAGGACGACAAGCGTGCCGGCAAGCCGCGTCGCACCGAGCGCGTTGAATCGCGCATCGATCTGCGTCACAAGGGCATGAAAACGAAAGTAGCGGCCGGCGGATTGCTGGCGCTGGTGGGCCTTGCGGCCGTGTTGTTCGCTTAAATAACGCGCAATTCGTCCAGCGGCCAGCGCGGACGGACATTGAACGCGTAATCCCGCTGCGCCGCCTGAGGATTGATCCGCAGGCGCATGGCGCCGGCGAAGGCGATCATCGCCCCGTTATCCGTGCAGAACTCCAGTTCCGGGTAGTAGACCCTGAACTTCTTTTTAGCTGCCGCCGCATTCAGCGACGCGCGCAGCTGCTTGTTTGCGCCCACGCCACCGGCAATCACCAGCCGCTTCAAACCGGTCTGCTTCAGCGCGGCCAGGCATTTGGCCGTCAGCACATCCACGATCGCATCGACGAAGCCGCGTGCGATATTGGCCTTGTCCTGCTCGCAGACATTGGCAGCGCCTTCGTTCTTCTTCACTACCGTCAGCACCGCCGTCTTCAGGCCGGAGAAGCTGAAGTTCAGGTCCTTGGAATGCAGCATGGGGCGCGGCAGCTTGTACGCTTCCGGATCGCCGAATTCGGCCAGGCGCGAAATGGCCGGGCCGCCGGGATAGCCAAGGCCCAGCAGCTTGGCGGACTTGTCGAAAGCCTCGCCGGCCGCGTCGTCGATGGTTTCGCCCAGCACCTTGTACCGGCCCACCCCATCCACCTCCATCAACTGGGTGTGGCCGCCCGACACGAGCAGCGCCACGAACGGAAATTCAGGCGGATCGGCGCTGAGGAAGGGCGACAGGAGGTGCCCTTCCAGATGGTGCACGCCCAGGACCGGCCGCTCGAGCGCGGCCCCCAGCGCGCAGGCCACGCCCGCCCCCACCAGCAGCGCGCCCGCCAGGCCGGGGCCGCGGGTGTAGGCGACCACGTCCACCTCGCCGAGCTTGCGGCCACTTTCGGTGAGCACCGCCTGCGCCAGCGGCAGGACCCGCCGGATGTGGTCGCGGCTCGCCAGTTCGGGCACCACCCCGCCATAGGCCTGGTGCATCGCGATCTGGCTGTGCAAGGCGTGCGACAGCAGGCGCGGCACGGCAGCGGTGCCTTGCGACT
>DASWYX010000259.1:0-18627 GCA_036404755.1 Pseudoduganella sp. | reverse complement strand
TGCCATTTGGTCTCCTTTTCTTTGAAACCTAAAACCTGGGTCAGACCCTTGGGTCTGACCCGGGTTTTAGGTTTCGAAAACAAAAAACCCCCGCAGCCAACAGGCCACGGGGGTTTCTAAGCAACGAGGCTTGTCGTTGGTTTATTGTTGCATTTCTGCCAGTTTCTGCCAAGTGTCGATCACCGAGTCCGGGTTCAGGGACATCGACTCGATACCCTGCTGCATCAGCCAGACGGCCAGCTCAGGATGGTCGGATGGGCCCTGGCCACAGATGCCGATGTACTTGTCCAGCTTGCGGCAAGCCTGGATCGCCATGCCCAACAGGGCCTGGACGGCAGGGTCGCGCTCGTCGAAGTCGGCGGCCAGCAGCTCCATGCCGGAGTCGCGGTCCAGGCCCAGGGTCAGCTGGGTCAGGTCGTTCGAACCGATGGAGAAGCCGTCGAAGTACTGCAGGAACTGCTCGGCGAGTACGGCGTTGGAAGGCACTTCGCACATCATGATCAGGCGCAGGCCGTTTTCGCCGCGCTTCAGGCCATTCTTGGCGAGCAGGTTCACCACCTTCTCCGCCTGGCCCAGGGTACGCACGAACGGAACCATGATCTCGACGTTGGTCAGGCCCATCTCTTCGCGCACGCGCTTCATCGCGATGCACTCCATCTCGAAGGCTTGTGCGAAGTCTGCGGACAGGTAGCGCGCCGCGCCACGGAAGCCCAGCATCGGATTCTCTTCATCCGGCTCGTAGCGCGAACCGCCGATCAGCTTCTTGTACTCGTTCGACTTGAAGTCGGACATACGCACAATCACCTTCTTCGGCCAGAACGCGGCAGCGATGGTCGCAATGCCTTCAGCCAGCTTGTCGATGTAGAACTGCTTCGGCGAAGCGTGGCCGCGCGCCACCGATTCCACGGCTTTCTTCAGGTCCGCATCGATGTTCGGGTACTCGAGGATCGCCTTCGGGTGCACGCCGATGTTGTTGTTGATGATGAATTCCAGGCGGGCCAGGCCCACGCCGGCGTTCGGCACGGACTGGAAGTCGAAGGCCAGCTGCGGGTTACCCACGTTCAGCATGATCTTGGTCTTCAGTTCCGGCAGCTCGCCGCGCATCACTTCGGACACTTCGGTTTCCAGCAGGCCGTCGTAGATCTTGCCTTCGTCGCCTTCGGCGCAGGAAACGGTCA
Source organism: Pseudoduganella sp. (assembly GCA_036404755.1). Lineage (GTDB taxonomy): Bacteria > Pseudomonadota > Gammaproteobacteria > Burkholderiales > Burkholderiaceae_D > Rugamonas. The sequence continues at coordinate 17,449 of DASWYX010000259.1, read as the reverse complement.
CGAAGGTACCATCCTTCAGCACATCGGTCGCATCGCCGCAGCCCACAACGGCAGGCACGCCCAGTTCACGGGCGATGATCGCCGCGTGGCAGGTACGCCCGCCGCGGTTGGTCACGATGGCGGAGGCGCGCTTCATCACCGGTTCCCAGTTCGGGTCGGTCATGTCGGCAACCAGCACGTCGCCCGGCTGCACACGTTCCATTTCGCTCGGGTCGTGGATCACGCGCACAGGACCGGCGCCGATTTTTTGGCCGATGGCGCGGCCGGAGGTCAGCACGGTGCCGGAGGACTTCAACTTGAAGCGCTGCTGCGAATCGGTGGCTTTCTGCTGCGACTTCACGGTTTCCGGACGCGCCTGCAGGATGTACAGCTTGCCGTCACGGCCATCCTTGCCCCACTCGATGTCCATCGGACGCTGGTAGTGCTTCTCGATGATCACGGCGTACTTGGCCAGTTCAACGATTTCAGCGTCGGTCAGCGAGTAGCGGTTGCGCAGCTCGATCGGCACGTCGACGGTCTTCACCGAACGGCCAGCCTTGGCTTCGTTGGTGAATTCCATCTTGATCAGCTTGGAGCCGATATTGCGGCGGATCACAGGCGACTTGCCCTGCTCCAGCATCGGCTTGTGGACGTAGAACTCGTCCGGATTCACGGCGCCCTGCACCACGGTTTCACCGAGGCCGTAGCTGGAGGTGATGAAGACCACGTCCTTGAAGCCGGATTCGGTATCGATAGTGAACATCACGCCGGCCGCGCCCACGTCGGAACGGACCATGCGCTGCACGCCGGCGGACAGCGCCACTTCAGCGTGGGTGAAGCCCTTGTGCACGCGGTAGGAAATGGCGCGGTCATTGTAGAGGGATGCGAACACGTGCTTCATCGCGTCCAGCACGTTGTCGATGCCGACCACGTTCAGGAAGGTTTCCTGCTGGCCTGCGAAGGAAGCGTCCGGCAGGTCTTCCGCGGTGGCGGAGGAACGCACGGCAAACGAGACTTCGGAGGTGGAGTCGGCGACCAGGCGCTCGTAGAAAGCGCGGATTTCGGATTCCAGGCGAGGCTGGAACGGGGTGTCCACGATCCACTGGCGGATTTCCGCGCCGGCGGCGGCCAGCGAACGGACATCGTCGATATCCAGGCCATCCAGGCGCGCGGCGATACGGTCGGCCAGGGACTGGGCGCCGTCTGCCTTGTGCGACAGGAAGTCACGGAAAGCCTGTGCCGTGGTGGCGAAACCGCCAGGCACACGCACGCCGGCACCAGCCAGCTGGGAAATCATTTCACCCAGCGATGCGTTCTTGCCGCCGACGGATTCGACATCCGTCATTCGCAAGTTTTCGAACGAAGCCACGTAAACGGCCTCGTTGTTCTGCTCCTTCAATGCTGCGTTGGACATAAAAACACCTTTTTGATGATAGAAATCTTTACGCAGGCATGCCGGCATTCATTCTTGTCATTCTTAGCGCCGTGCAGCACAATCTTACCGTTGGCAAGCATTTTACAGCCTGTCGAGCAAATTGACGATTCGCAAACCTGAAAAGACCGTTCTGATGTCACAAGAGCAACGCCCTACTCCACCTACTTGCGCACGCACCGTATTCTTCGTGTCCGACGGCACCGGCATCACGGCCGAGACTTTCGGTCACTCCGTCCTCACGCAGTTCGACATGAGATTCCGCCAGTTCCGGCTGCCGTTCATCGACAGCGAGGACAAGGCCTACGACGCAGTCCGCAAGATCAACGAGGTGGCGGAGGAGGATGGCGCGCGTCCGATCCTATTCTCGACGCTGGTGAAGACTGAGCTTTCCAGCATCATCCACCGCGCCAACGCGATGCATATGGATCTGTTCCAGTCTTTTGTGGTGCCGTTGGAACAGGAGCTGTGCGTGAAGTCCACGCACACGATCGGCCGCTCGCACAATGTGGTGGACAGCGAGGAATACAAGAACCGCATCGAAGCCATCAACTTCTCGCTGGCGCATGATGATGGTCAATCAAACAAGAATCTTTCTTCGGCGGACGTGATCCTGGTGGGCGTTTCGCGCTCGGGCAAGACGCCGACTTCGCTGTATCTGGCGATGCAGTACGGGATCAAGGCGGCCAATTATCCGCTGATTCCGGACGATTTCGAACGCGGCAAGCTGCCGTCGGCGCTGTATCCGTATAAGTCGAAAATCTTCGGACTTAGTATTGAGGCAAATCGTTTATCCGAAATCCGCAATGAGCGCCGGGCGGGGTCGAAGTATGCTTCGCTGGAGAATTGCCGTTATGAGGTGAATGAGGCGGAGGCGATGATGCGGCGCGAGGGGATTCGCTGGCTTTCCTCCACCACCAAGTCGATTGAGGAGATTTCGACGACGATTTTGCAGGAGATTAAGCCGAATCGGTCGCAGTACTAAAACCGAAAACCTGGGTCAGACCCTAGGGTCTGACCCCGCATTTCGGTTTTAGAAGAAATGCCGCCACTCATTCAGCCAGTTCGGAATCTCCTCCACCGGCATCGGCGCAGCGATATAGAAGCCCTGTGCGTAAGTGCAGCCCAATCCCTGCAAGAAATCCCAATCCTGCTTCGTCTCCACGCCCACGGCCGTGGAACGGCGATCGAGGCTGCGCGCCAGGCCGAGATAGGACTTCAGCACCGTGCTCAGGGCGCGTCGCTTCGAAGCCCCATCCACAAAGCTCCGGTCAATCTTCAGCTCCGAGAACGGAATCGCCGCCAGCAGCTGCAGGTTGGAGCGTCCGGTCCCGTAGTCATCCACCGCCAGCCCGAAGCCCATCATGCGCAGGCGCAGCAAGCGTTCGAGGAAGTGCGGATTGGCCGTCAGCACGGCGGACTCGGTGATCTCGAAGGTGATGTAATCGGCCAGGATGCGGTGGCGCTCCATGCAGGCCGTGATCTGCGCGATGAACTGCGGATGCTGCAGCGTGGTCGGCGCCACATTGATCGAGAAGGAAATCGGAATGCCCTTGTCGTGCAGCTTGCGGCAGGCGGCGACGGACTTCTCGATCATGTTCCAGTCGAGGAAATCGATGCGGCGGGCCTTTTCCAGCACGGGCACGAAGGCGCCGGGGCCTAACACGCCGTGCTGCGGATGGCGCCAGCGGGCGAACATTTCCAGTCCCTTGATCTGGCCCGTTTCCAGCTCGATCTTGGGCTGGAAGAAGGGATCGAATTCGTCCGCCTGCAAGCCGCGGCCCACTTCGGCGAAGGTGAATTCTGGCGGGAATGGCTCGGCGCTGGCCGGCGCGGGCGGCGCATAGTTTTCGATCAGGGATTCCAGCTTGGCGGCGCTGAGCGGCCTGCCTGCGGTGCCCAGCATATTGACGCCATAGGCTTGCGCCATCGTTTCGACGGAGAACATCACGTCGGTATTCTGGCCGCCGACCACGATCACGCCCGCCTTGCTGTGGATGTCGCCCAGGCGGCGGATCAGTTCCAGGCCGTCCATGCCCGGCAGCGAGAGGTCCATCAGCACGATGCTTACCGGCGCATTCACGCCGTCTTCCAGCAGCCGCAGAGCGCTTGGGCCGTCCGACACCGTGGTCACCTGCTGCGCACCCATGTGCCGCAGCATCCCGACCATCAGCTCGCGCTGGACAGGCTCACCTTCCGCTACCAAAAAATGCAAACTCGCGATGTCCATGTCGTTTTTCTCTCTGTTCATGCACGGCGGATCAATGATCCGCCCTACACGCCGGGGGCGTTATAATTTTTCCGCCATCCGCCGCGGGCAATTCCTGCATTTTGCGTTTCGTCGCGGGGCGTAGGGCGGATCATTGATCCGCCGTGTTTGCGCTACCCGAGATTCTGCCTTACTTGTTCAAAAAAGCATACCGATGCGCACGCAGCAACATTCAACGACTCGACCTTGCCCAGGTGCGGAATGACCACCTTGTGTTTCGCCAAGGAAAGCAATTCCTCCGAAACGCCCTGCCCTTCGTGTCCGAAAATCCACGCAACCGGCTGCCGCAGGTCGAGGTCGTACAGGCGCTCGGCCGCGTAGCCGCTGGTGGCCAGCGTCGCGATACGGGCGCTGGCCACCAGCGGCGCCAGTTCCACATTCTCGTAGATATCGAGCACGAAGTGCGCACCCATCGCGGCACGCAGTACCTTGGGCGACCAGCAGAACGCGGTGCCGGGACCGCAATACACTTCCTTGATGCCCGCCGCCGCCGCGCTGCGCAGGATGGTGCCGACATTGCCGGGGTCCTGCACATTATCGAGCAGCACCGCGTTCACGGTCAGCGACGCCGGCACGGCGTTTTGCGGAGTCGAGACGAGGAACATCACGCCCACGCCATGCTCGACCTGGCTCAGCGCGTTGTACAGCGCATCCGGCAGGCCGAGAACGTGTGCATGCTCCGCTTCCAGCCGCGCCACGATGGCGGCGACTTCAGGATTGTGCAGCGCCGATTCGCTGACGATGCATTGCTCCGGATGGCCGCGCAGCTCCAGCCAGGTTTCGCACAGGTGCACACCGTCCAGCAGCGAGCGGCCGGCCTTGCGGCGCGCCTGCGAACTGGTGGCCAGGTGCTTCAGGTCCTTGTACTGCGCGTTGTCGCGCGAAGTAATGTGTTTCATAGGAAGGCGTCCCGCTCGATCAGTTCGCGCACGGGCGCAAAGGAGCGGCGGTGCACCGGCGACGGCCCATGCTCGCGCAGCCGCTCCAGGTGCAGCGCGGTGCCGTAGCCCTTGTGCTGGTCGAAACCGTATTGCGGGTATTTCTTGTGCAGCTTCAGCAGCGCTTCATCGCGCGAGGTTTTCGCGAGGATGGAAGCGGCCGAAATGGATTCAATCTTGTCGTCGCCATCGATAATGGCGATGGTCTGGATCTTCATCACCGGGCACTTGTTGCCGTCGATGAGGGCCAGCGTGGGCACGGTGGACAGCGCGTACACGGCCCGCTTCATCGCCAGCATGCTGGCCTGCAGGATGTTCAGGCGGTCGATCTCCGCCTCCGACGCCTTGGCCACGGCCCAGGCAATGCAATGCTCGCGGATCAGCGGCGCCAGCTCATCGCGCTTGGCTTCCGTCAGCTTCTTGGAATCGCGCAGGCCGGGAATCGGGCGTTCGCGGTGCAGGATCACGGCAGCAGCGTACACCGGGCCGGCCAGCGGGCCGCGCCCTGCCTCGTCCACGCCGCAGATGATCTCTTCCAGCGAGTACGGCAGGTCGTCGAACAGTCCGGGTTGTGGGGACGTCATTTGTTAATCACTTTCAGGACTGCGGCCGCGCCTTCCTGCGCACTATTGCGCAGCAGGCTGTAATGCATGTCGGTGAAGCGCTGCGCCAGTTGCAGGCGGTGCGGCGCGTCGCTCAGCTGCTGCCACATCGCGTCCGCCAGCGCTTCCGGCGTGGCGGCGTTCTGCAGCAGCTCGGGCACGACGAATTCGCGCGACAGGATGTTCGGCAAGCCGATCCACGGCTGGTAGCCCATATGCTTCATGATATGCCAGGACGCGGCCATGACCTTGTAGGCGATTACCATCGGCTTCTTGAACAGCGCCACTTCCAGCGACGCGGTGCCGGATGCGACCAGCACGGCGTCCGCCGCGCAGATCGCGGTGTGGGACTGGCCGTCCAGCAGCGTGATGTCCACGTCCTGCAAGCCTTCCTTCGCCACGATGTCGAGGAAATACTGGCGCAGCTTCTCGTTCGCCATCGGCGCGATGAAGCGCAGCGAGCGGTCGCGCTGCTGCAGCAGCTTGCAGGCGCCGACAAAGGCGGCGGTGTTGTACTTGATCTCGCCCATGCGGCTGCCCGGCATCACGCACACCACGTTCGCGTCTTCCGGAATGCCCAGCTGGCGGCGCGCGGCCCCTTCGTCCGGCTGCACGGGAATCACTTCGGCCAGCGGATGGCCGACATAAGTCACCGGCACGCCGGCCTGGCGGTAAATCTCTTCCTCGAAGGGGAAGATCACCAGCATGTGCGACACCGACTTGATGATTTTTTTGATGCGGCCGCCGCGCCAGGCCCAGATCTGCGGGCCGATGTAGTGCACGGTCGGGATGCCCGCATCCTTCAGCTGCGCTTCCAGGCCCAGGTTGAAGCCCGGGTAGTCGGCGCCGATGAAGCAATCCGGGCGCTCCGCCAGCAGGCGGTCGCGCAGTTCGTTCTGGATGGCTTTCAGCTCGCGGTAGCGCGGGATGATCTCGAACAGGCCGCGCACGGTCAGCTTGTCCATCGGCCAGTGCGAATCGAAGCCGTGGGTGCCCATGGCCGGGCCGCCGATACCGTGGAAATGCGCTTCCGGCAGGTGCTGGCGCAGGCCGCCCAGCAGGCGGCCGGCAAGCAGGTCGCCGGAGGGTTCTCCGGCGACGACTGCTATCGACACGTCAGCGGACGATGCCACGGGTCGACGTATCGAGGAACTCGCGCATGGCGCGGGCGTGCAGCGCGCAGTCTTCCGGCAGAGCGGCTTCCTGCTCGATCATGGCGGCCTTGGCCTCGTCCAGCGTGAGGCCGGAGCGGTACAGCGTCTTGTAGGCGTTGCGGATGGCGTTGATCTGCTCGCGGGTGAAGCCGCGGCGCTTCAGGCCTTCGATATTCACGCCGTGGGCCGCTGCCGGATTACCGTTCAGCAGAACGAAAGGCGGCACATCCTGCGTCAGGCTGGTGCTCATGCCGACGAAGGCGTGCGGGCCGATCTTGCAGAACTGGTGCACGTTGGCGAAACCGCTCATGATGACCCAGTCGCCGATCTCCACGTGGCCCGCGATCTGGGCGTTGTTTGAGAAGATCGTGTTGGAGCCGACGATGCAGTCATGCGCCAGGTGCACGTAGGCCGAGATCCAGTTATTGTTGCCCAGCTTCGTTACGCCCTTGTCCTGCACGGTGCCGGTGTTGAAGGTGCAGAATTCGCGGATCGTGTTGCCGTCGCCGATTTCCAGGCGGGTCGGCTCGCCGCTCCACTTCTTGTCCTGCGGCGCGGCGCCGATGGACGAGAACTGGAAGAACTTGTTGTCCTTGCCGATCGTCGTATAGCCTTCGATGACCACGTGCGGACCGACGACGGTGTTCTCGCCAATGACGACGTTCGGTCCGATGATGGTGTACGGGCCGATCTGGACGCCCGCAGCCAGTTCGGCCTTCGGGTCGACGACGGCGGTGGGATGAACGCTCGCCATGATCAGGCTGCCGGCTGGCTGGCGTCGGCGGAGCTGCGGATGGTGCACATCAGTTCAGCTTCCACGGCCACCTGGCCGTCCACGGAGCCAACCGCCTTGTACTTCCAGATGCCGCGCGCCACGCGCAGGATTTCCACGTCCATCTTCAGCTGGTCGCCAGGACCTACCGGACGCTTGAAGCGTGCATTGTCAATGCCCACGAAGTACACCACCGAGTTCTCGTCCGGCATCAGGTTCATGGTCTTGAACGACAGCAGGGCCGCGGTCTGGGCCATCGCTTCGATCATCAGCACGCCCGGCATCACCGGCTTGTGCGGGAAGTGGCCGTTGAAGAATTCTTCGTTGACGGTGACGTTCTTGATGGCGGTGATGGACTTGTTGACTTCGTAGTTGAGAACGCGGTCAACCAGCAGCAGCGGATAGCGATGCGGCAGGTAGGCCTTGATCTCGCAGATGTCCATCGTGTTTTTTTCGGTAGAAGTGGTCATGATTCTTCGTGTTTCGTTATCGTTTTAATGGTCTTTTCCAGCGACCGGATTTTATCGCGCATCGTTTCCAGGTTACGGACGATGACGGCGGACTTCTCCCAGTCGCTGTTTTTCGCCAGCGGATAGAAGCCCGTGTACTGCCCCGGCTCATGGATCGATCGCGATACCAGGCTGCCGGAGGAGATGTGCACGTTATCGGCGATGGTCAGGTGGCCGAGCACCATTGCCGCGCCGCCGAAAGTGCAATGCTTGCCGATCTTCGCGCTGCCTGCCACGCCGACGCAGCCGGCCATGGCGGTATGCGCGCCGATCACACAGTTGTGGCCGATCTGGATCTGGTTGTCCAGCTTCACGCCGTCTTCAATAATCGTATCAGCCAGGGCGCCGCGGTCCACGGTGGTGTTGGCGCCGATATCCACGTCGTCGCCGATCACCACGCGGCCCGTCTGCGGGATGCGCACATACACGCCGCCTTCGTTGGCAAAGCCGAAGCCGTCGGTGCCGATCACGGCGCCCGAGTGGATGATGCCGCGCTTGCCGATCACGCACTTCGCCTGGAAAGTCACGTTGGCGAAGAAATGCGTGCCTTCGCCGATCTGCGCGTCGCGGCCGATGTAGCAGCCGGCATCGATGATCACGCCGGCGCCGATGATGGCGCCCGCATCCACCGTCACCTTGGGGCCGATGTGCGCGCTCGCGTCGATCTGCGCGCTCGGGTCCACGTAAGCGGTCGGGTGCACGCCGGCCGGCTTGACGACGGCCGTCTGCGCCTCGAACAGCTGGGCGGCGCGGGCGAAGTACACGTAGGGGTTCTTGACCACGATGCGCGCACCCTTGTAGCTCTCGGCCACGGTGGCGTCATCGTTGGCGGACACGATCAGGGCTGCCGCCTGGCTCTGCCCCGCCTGTGCGCGGAATTTACTGTTACTGAGAAAGCTGATGTGCGAAGCGCCGGCGTCGGACAATGGAGCGATGCCGATCACCTCGATATTCGGGTCGCCCTCCAGTTGTCCGCCCAGGCGCTCGACCAATTCTCCTAGTCGAAAGCCCATCGGGTGTTCCAATCTTTGATTTACTTGCTGTTATCTGTCTTTATCCAGCGCTTCCAGCACCTTGTTGGTGATGTCGATGCGCGGGCTGGCCCAGACGGCGTCCTGCAGGACGATATCGAAGCCTTCAGTCTGCGCCAGCTGCTTGATGATCCTCGTCGCCTTGTCGGCGATCGCGGCACGCTCCTCGTTGGTGCGCTGGTTCAGGTCTTCACGGAATTCGCGCTGGCGGCGCTGGAAGTCGCGGTCCAGTTCATAGGCTTCCTTCTGCAGTTTCACCCGTTCCGCCTCCGGCATCGTCATGCCATCCTTTTCCAGCCTGGCGTTGGCGCCCTTCAGGCGGTTCGCCATGTCCTGCAGCGCTTTTTCGCGCCTGGAGAATTCCTCGGCCAGCTTGTCGCCCGCCAGCTTGGCCAACTTGGATTCATTGTAGATGCGCTCGGAACTGAGCCACGCTATGCGCGAGGACTGCGCGTGCACCGGCGCCAGGGCCAGCCAGCCCAGCGCCAGACCGGCAGCAAACTTGCTCATGGTAGCGGTTGCAGTCTTCAACTTAACTCTCCGTGAAATGATACTTTTGTTGCCTTTAATGCAATTAGAAGCCGGTACCCATCTGGAACTGGAAGCGTTCCAGGCGGTCGCCATACTTGGCGTTCAGGGGCTTAGCATAACTCAACTTGAGCGGGCCCACCGGCGAAATCCAGCTGATGCCAAGGCCGGTCGAGAAGCGCAGCTCGGACAGGCGCATCTTCTGGCCTTCCTGGTAGACCTGGCCGCCGTCCAGGAAACCGAACCAGCGCAGCGAGCGGTCCTGGCCCTGGCCGGGGAACGGCATCTGCAGTTCGGTGCTGCCGATCAGGCGCGAAGCGCCGCCCAGCGCGTCGAAGCTGGTCGGATCGACCGCGCCCAGCGAGGAGCTGTAATAGCCGCGCACCGAACCGATGCCGCCCGCATAGAAGTTCTTGAACACCGGGTAGGCCTTGTTGCCGATGCCGTGGCCGTAGTCGATCTCGCCGCGCATGGCCAGCGTGATCTTGGAGGTCAGCGGCTTGTACCACTGGTGTTCGTAGACGGCGCGGAAGTAGCGCGAATCGCCGATGGCGTCCAGTTCCAGGTTCACGCGCTGCAGGCGGCCCATGGTCGGCGTCAGCGCGCTGTCGCGGCTGTCACGCGCCCAGGCTGCGGTCAGCGGCACGGAATACGCGTTCACGCGGCCGATACCGTTGGCCGGGCCGCCCAGGTCGCGCACATACTTCTTGAAGTAGGCCGGCGACGTGACGTCGGTTTCGACGCTGGACTTCTCCAGGCCGATACCGAAGAAGATGGTGTCCAGTTCCGAGAACGGCACGCCGAAGCTGATGCGGCCGCCGGTCTGCTTGATGTTGTAGGCGCCGATGTTCACTGCCGGCGGACGCACGGTACGCAGGTAGAGTTCATAGCTGCGCGACACGCCATCGTCCGTGAAGTACGGATTGGTGTGCGAGAAGGCGATGGTCCGGCTGTACTTCGAGGTGTTCAGCTCCAGGCCCACGGTGTTGCCCGAACCGGCGAAGTTGGCCTGCTGGATCGCGGCATTGAAGCTGAACTTCTCGGCCTGCGAGAAGGCGCCGCCGATCTGGAAGTTACCGGTCGGCTTCTCGACCACGGTCAGGTTCACGTCCACCTGGTCGGAAGTGCCCTGCGCTTCCGGCGTGTCGATGGTCACGTCCTTGAAGTAGCCCAGGCGGTCCACGCGGTCGCGCGAGAGCTTGATCTTGTTGGCGTCGTACCAGCTCGATTCGAACTGGCGGAATTCGCGGCGGATCACCTCATCGCGGGTGGTCGTGTTGCCGGAGATGTTCATGTGGCGCACGTAGGCGCGCTTGCCCGGGTCGATGAAGAAGGTGAAGGCGACTTCACGCTTCTCGCGGTCGATCTCGGGGTTGGCGTTCACGTTGGCGAAGGCGAAGCCGAAGGTGCCCAGGCGGTCGGTGATCAGCTTGTTGGTGCCGGTCAGCGCGGTACCGGAATAGGTTTCGCCGCGGCGCAGCAGCACCAGCTGGCGCAGTTCGTCTTCGCGGCCGAACATCTCGCCTTCGAACTTGATGTCCGAGACCTTGTACTTTTCACCCTCGGTGATGTTGATGGTGATGTAGATGTCCTTCTTGTCCGGGGTGATCGAGACCTGGGTGGAATCCACGTTCATCTCGATATAGCCGCGGTCCAGGTAGTAGGACTTCAGGGCTTCGATGTCGCCGGTCAGCTTGGTCTTGGAATACTGGTCGGCCTTGGTGTACCAGCTGAACCAGCCGCCGGTGTTCAGGGCCATCTGGTCGCGCAGGTCCTTGTCCGAGAAGGCCTTGTTGCCGACGATGTTGATCTGCTTGATGCGGGCGACTTCGCCCTCGTCCACCTTGAAGGTGATGTTGACGCGGTTGCGCTCCAGCGGGGTCACGGTGGTCACGACCTTCACGCCGTACAGGCCACGGGACAGGTACTGGCGCTTCAATTCCTGCTCGGCGCGGTCGACCGAGGCTTTGTCGAAGGTCTTCGCTTCGCCGACGCCGATATCCTTCAGCGCCTTGACCAGCATGTCCTTCTCGAATTCATGGGTGCCGTCGAAATCGACCTTGGCGATGGCGGGACGTTCCTCGACGATCACCACCAGCACGTCGCCGTCCTTCTCCAGCTTCACATCCTTGAAAATGCCGGTCGCATACAGGGCCTTGATGGCCGCAACGCTCTTGTCTTCACTGAATACTTCACCGACGCGCACTGGCAGGTAGCTGAACACGGTACCGGCTTCGGTACGCTGGATACCCTCGACACGGATGTCCTTGACTTGGACTGGTTCGATGGCCAGGGCACTGCCGGAGCAGATTGCCAGGACGGCGACGCCGATCAGGCTACGGCGGAAAGAAGGCAAGGCGATACGGTCAGAATATAATTTCATCGGCAAATTCAAGGGCTTAAAACATGCGACTGCCAGGATTCAAAGGAGCCGCGCCACGTCGTTGAAGACAGCCAGTGCCATCAAAGTCACCAGCAAACCCACACCCAGGCGCTGCGCAATCTCCCCAAAACGCTCCGAAACGGGTCGCCCGGTCAAAACTTCCAGCGAATAATACAGCAAATGCCCCCCATCCAGAACAGGAATTGGCAGCAAATTCATAACACCGAGGCTGATGCTGATGAAGGCGATGAAGCTCAAATAGCTTACGGCGCCTATACTGGCGGTCTGTCCTGCGTAGTCGGCGATAGTGATCGGGCCGGTCACGTTCTTCCATGAGACTTCGCCCGTGATCATCTTGCCGATCATGCGGATGGTGAGCACGCTGGTGTCCCAGACCTTCACGACGGCCTTGTTCAGCGCCTCGACGGGACCGGAGCGCACGACGATCATATCGGGCATGCCGATGACCTCCGCCTTGATCTTACCGATTGTTACAAGGCCTTTACTGGCCCCGTCCGACACGGCTTCCGGCGTGACCTGCAGCTCGAAAGGCTGGCCGTTGCGCACCCCGGCGACAGTCACGCTGCGGCCCGGCGCCTTGCGGATTTCAGTCAGGAAGGCAGTGCTGTCCGGGACCGGCTGGCCATCGACTTCGGTGATGCGGTCGCCCGCCTGCAGGCCGGCGCGGGCGGCCGGGCCGCCCTCGATCACCTTGCCCAGCACGGCCGGCGGACGGGCAAAGCCGATGCCGAGGGTGCCCGGCACGTCGCCCTCCAGGTCGACCTTGGCGAAGGCGTCGGCGGGAATGGTGGCCGTATAGCCGCCGTAGCCGGGGCGGTCCACTTCGACCCGGGCGCCCTGCTTGTTGATGGCGGCCTGGATCAGCTGCCAGCGCAGCTCGGACCAGCCATGCACGGCACTGCCATTGATCGCGGTGACGGTGTCGCCGCGCTGCAGGCCCGCCATGGCGGCCGGCGAATTCGCGGTGGGCGCGCTGATCTTGCTGCTTGGTTCTTCGATGCCGTACATGTACAGGCCCGCAAACAGCGCAATCGCCAGCAGGAAGTTGGCGATCGGGCCGGCAGCGACGATGGCGATGCGCTTCCAGACGTTCTGGCGCGTGAATTCGCGCTTCAGGTCCGCCTCGGGCAGCCCTTCCAGCTCGGTTTCGCGGCCATCGAGCATCTTGACGTAGCCGCCCAGCGGCAGTGCGGAAATCGCCCATTCCGTCTGGTCGGGGCCAACCTTGCGCATCCATACGACCTTGCCCATGCCGACCGAGAAGCGCAGCACCTTCACGCCACACCAGCGCGCCACCAGGTAGTGGCCCAGCTCGTGGAAGACGATCAGGGTGCCGAGGCAGAAGACAAAGGCGATCAGGGTTCGGATCAGTTCCATGGCGTGGACCCTAACTTCTGGCTCAGACCCTCAGGGCCTGACCCTGGTTTGCGGTTGGCGGCAATGCGGCAATATGACGCCCGGCGGCAGCGCGGGCCAGCGCATCCTGCGCCATCACGGCCTCGATGCTGGACGCCGCGCCGTGCGGCAGTTCGTCCATCACGGCGGCGATCACGCGGTCGATCTGGCGGAAGCCGATGCGCTGCTCGAGGAAGGCGGCAACCGCCACCTCGTTCGCGGCGTTCAGCAGGGCCGGCGCGGTGCCGCCTGCATTCAGTGCGTCATAGGCCAGCTTCAGGCAGGGGAAACGGTCGAAGTCCGGCTTCTCGAACTGCAGGGTGCCCACCTGGGTCAGGTCCAGTTGGGCCACGCCGGAGGCGATGCGCTCCGGGTAGGCCAGGGCCTGGGCGATCGGCGTGCGCATGTCCGGATTGCCCAGCTCCGCCAGCACCGAGCCGTCCTCATAGGACACCATCGAGTGCACCACGGATTGCGGGTGGATCACCACTTCGATCTGCGACGACGGCGCGCCGAACAGCCAGTGCGCCTCGATCACTTCAAGGCCCTTGTTCATCATGGTGGCCGAATCGACCGAGATCTTGCGGCCCATGACCCACTTCGGATGCTTGCAGGCTTCGTCCGGCGTGACGTTTTCCAGCGTGGCGACATCGCGCTTCAGGAAAGGACCGCCGGAAGCGGTCAGCAGGATCTTGCTCACGCCTGCGGCGGCAGGCACGCGGCCATAGCCGGCAGGCAGGCACTGGAAGATCGCATTGTGTTCGGAATCGATCGGCAGCAGGGCCGCACCGCTCTGGGCGATGGCATCCATGAACAGCTGGCCGGACATGACGAGGGCTTCCTTGTTCGCCAGCAGCACCTTCTTGCCTGCGCGGGCCGCGGCCAGCGTCGGCGCCAGGCCGGCGCCGCCCACGATGGCGGCCATCACGGCATCCGTGCCGGCGGCGGACGCCACCTCGCACAACGCCTGCTCGCCCCACTCCACTTCCGTGCGCGATCCGGCAGCCTGCAGCAGCGCGGTCAGCCGGGTTGCCGCCTCGGCCGAACCGACCACCGCGCGCGCCGGCTTGAACTGGATGCACTGGGCCGCCAGCGCTTCGACGCGGCTGTGCGCCGTCAGCGCGTAGACGGAATAGCGGTCCGGATGGCGGGCGATCACGTCCAGCGTGGAGGCGCCGATGGAACCGGTGGCGCCGAGAATGGTAATGCGTTGCATGGTCTTCCTTTTACAGCCAGCCGCTGATCAGGGCCGCCACCGGCAGCACTGGCACCAGCGCATCGATACGGTCAAGCACCCCGCCGTGGCCCGGCAGCAGGTTGCTGCTGTCCTTCAGGCCCGCACGGCGCTTGAGCATGGATTCAAACAGGTCGCCGATGATCGAAGCGGCGACAATCACAGTCAGCACGGCCAGCGTGACGAACCAGCCCATCTTGTTTTGCAGCTTCACGGCGAACGTATCCTGCAGCAGCGGCACCGACGGCGCCGCCAGCACGGTGGCGCAGGCGATCACCAGCACGGCGATCCAGCCGCCGATCGCGCCTTCCCAGGACTTGCCCGGCGAAATCGAGGGCGCCAGCTTGCGCTTGCCGAAAGCCTTTCCTGCAAAGTATGCGCCTATATCGGCGATCCACACCAGCGCCATCGCGGAAATCAGGTAAACCGGCGAGCGCTGATACAGCACCAGGATGGCGACGAAGCAGGACACCAGCGTCACCACGTACACCATGCTCAGCATCAGGTTGCCCACGCCTTCCAGCGGCGGCAACCCCAGTTTCAGCGACGGGGCGAAGCGCAGCAGCCAGATGGCGGCGCCGATCGCGACCCAGAAGCGGGCCTGCTCCAGGCCATTATTGAAGAAGAAGGTGTAGGCGAAAGCGCCCGCCCAGAACAGGGCAATGATGATGGCCGCGCGGTTCTTGAAGAGGCGGAACGCCTCCCAGGCCGCGGCGCCGAAGAACAGCGTGACCACCACGGCCACGGCCGGGTAATAGTTGGCGAAGAGTACTGGCAGCAGCACCGCCAGCAGCAGTACGGCCGTGATGACTCGGGTCTTCAGCATAGTTTTTTATTATTTCTTTGCTACTTGGTCGCCGGTGCGGCCGAAGCGGCGCTCGCGGTTCTGGTAGGACTCGATGGCCGCGTCCAGGCGGTCGGCATCGAAATCGGGCCAGTAGGTATCAGTGAAATACAGCTCGGTATAGGCGAGCTGCCACAGCAGGAAATTCGAGATGCGCTCCTCGCCGCCGGTGCGGATGAACAGGTCCGGCTCCGGCGCATACGCCATGGAGAGGTAAGGCGCCAGCTGCTCCTCGGAGAAATCGGTCTGCCCCGGATGCTCGGTCACCATCTTGCCGATGGCTTGCATGATATCCCAGCGGCCGCCATAGTTGGCGCACACGGTGACGGTCATGCGGGTGTTGGCGGCCGTCTTGCGCTCGGCGGAGGCAATCATTTCCTGCAGCTTGCCGTCGAAGCGGCTCAGGTCGCCCACCACCTTGAGGCGGATATTGTTGGCATGCATCTTCGCCACTTCGCGCTCCAGCGCGGTGACGAAAAGCTTCATCAGCAGCGAAACTTCTTCTTCCGGGCGGCGCCAGTTCTCGGAACTGAAGGCAAACACCGTCAGGTACTCGATGCCGCGCGTGGCGCAGGCTTCCACCACCGTCCGCACGGCTTCCACGCCTTTGACGTGGCCGGCAACGCGCGGCAGGAAGCGCTTGGTTGCCCAGCGTCCATTGCCGTCCATGATGATCGCCACATGGCGAGGCACCTTGGGCGCATCTGGAACCGCGGTCGTCGAACTCGAATATTTCATAGATTCGTATAGCTTAAAAACCAAAAAACCGGGGCCAGACCCAACGGGCCTGACCCCAGCTCGGTTCGGATCCCGGACCTTAGACGGTCAGGACTTCCTTTTCTTTTTCGGCGACGATCTTGTCGATATCGGCGATGAACTTGTCGGTCAGCTTCTGCACTTCGTCACCGGCGCGGCGCTCTTCGTCTTCCGAAATGGCCTTGTCCTTCACCAGTTTCTTCAGGCTTTCGTTGGCGTCGCGGCGGATATTGCGCACGGCAACCTTGGCGTCTTCGCCCTCGCCCTTGCACAGCTTGACCATTTCCTTCCGGCGCTCTTCAGTCAGCGGCGGGGTCGGCACGCGGATGGTGTCGCCCATGGCGGACGGGTTCAGGCCCAGGTCCGCATCGCGGATGGCTTTCTCGATCGCGGCGCCCATCTTCTTCTCGAACGGGGTCACGCCGATGGTGCGCGCGTCCAGCAGGGTCAGGTTGGCGACCTGGTTGATCGGGGTCGGGTTGCCGTAATAATCGACCATCACGTGGTCGAGGATGCCGGTGTGGGCACGGCCGGTACGCACCTTGGCCAGATCGCTCTTCAGCGTCTCCAGCGATTTACCCATCTTGTCCTGTGCGTTTTTCTTGATGTCAGCGGTAGACATTGCTGCTCTCCTGTTACTTGGATTTGCTTAATATTGTTTATACGTGAACAAGTGTACCCTCTTCCTCGCCCATGATCACGTTCATCAACGCGCCAGGCTTGGTAATGGAAAACACTTTGATCGGCAGTTTCTGGTCGCGGCACAGCGCGAAAGCGGTGGCGTCCATCACTTGCAGGTGCTTCGCGATGGCTTCGTCAAAGCTGATCTTGTGATACAGGGTGGCGTTCGGGTCTTTCTTCGGGTCGGCGGTGTAGACGCCGTCCACCTTGGTGGCCTTCAGCACGATTTCCGCGCTCATTTCCGAACCGCGCAGCGCGGCGGCGGTGTCGGTGGTGAAGAACGGATTGCCGGTACCGGCGGCGAAGATCACGACCTTGCCTTCTTCCAGGTACTGCAGCGCCTTCGGGCGCACGTAGGGCTCGACCACCTGCTCGATGCTGATCGCCGACATCACGCGCGCGGTCACGCCGATATGGCGCATCGCATCGGCCAGGGCCAGCGCGTTCATCACGGTGGCCAGCATGCCCATGTAGTCCGCGGTGGCACGGTCCATGCCTTGGGCGCCAGGCGCCACGCCGCGGAAGATATTGCCGCCGCCGATCACGACAGCGACTTCCACGCCCAGTTTCGCGACCTCGGCCACATCCGCCACCATCCGCTCGATCGTACCCCGGTTGATGCCGTAGGGATCGTCACCCATCAGGGCTTCGCCAGACAATTTGAGGAGGACGCGCTTGTAGGCAGGTTTAGACATGAGCTGGGGCTCCTTTACAATGTATTCGGTGAGGCTACGGCGGCAATGATAACGGAAATACCACAATCCGCCGGGAATTTCGGCAGCCGACTTGCTTAATTGAAGCTTAACGGCTGCTCTTTGAACCTAAAACCGGGTCAGACCCAGGTTTTCGGTTTTCGGGCACAGCTAAAAAATCGGGCCTTGCGGCCCGTTTTCTTGATTAAGCGCCTTTGGAGGCAGCCAT
>DASWYX010000258.1:0-6372 GCA_036404755.1 Pseudoduganella sp. | reverse complement strand
GTCGGTCCGATGCTCGATGGCTGGCTCGATGGTGAGCTGGTCGGTTCCGGCGCCGCGATCTGGAAGGGCCGCCGCCGCCTGGCCGCGGGCGAGATCGACAACGAGAAATTCCTGCAGATCGCCGCCGCATCGGCGCCTTCCTCGGGCCACTGCAACACCATGGGCACGGCGTCCACGATGAATGCGATTGCCGAGGCGCTGGGCATGTCCCTGACCGGCTGCTCCGCAATTCCGGCGCCTTACCGCGAGCGCGGCCAGATGGCTTACGAGACGGGCAAGCGCATCGTGGAAATGGCCAAGCTGGATATCCGTCCTTCCTCCATCCTGTCGCGCGACGCCTTCCTGGATGCGATCGTGGTCAACGCCGCGATCGGCGGTTCCACCAACGCCCAGCAGCACATCATGGCGATGGCGCGCCACGCCGGCGTCGAGATCAGGCAGGAAGACTGGATGGAATTCGGCCACGACGTGCCGCTGCTGCTGAACATGCAGCCGTCCGGCAAATACCTGGGCGAGCGCTTCCACCGCGCGGGCGGCGTGCCGGCCGTGATGTGGGAACTGGAGCAGGCGGGCAAGCTGCGCTCGAAGCGCCCGACCGTCACCGGCAAGACCATGGCCGAGAACCTGCAGGGCCACGAGAGCGTGGACCGCGAGATGATCACGCCGTTCAACCAGCCGCTGAAGGAAAAGGCCGGCTTCTTCGTCCTGAAGGGCAATCTGTTCAACTTCGCGATCATGAAGACTTCCGTGATTTCGGAAGAATTCCGGCAGCGCTACCTGAGCCGCCCGGGCGCGGAAAACGTGTTCGAATGCCGCGCCGTGGTGTTCGACGGTTCCGGCGACTACCACGCGCGCATCAACGACCCTTCGCTCAACATCGACGATGACAGCATCCTCGTCATCCGCGGCGCCGGTCCGGTGGGCTGGCCTGGTTCGGCGGAAGTGGTGAACATGCAGCCGCCCGATGCGCTGATCAAGCGCGGCATCAAGAACCTGCCGACGCTGGGCGACGGCCGCCAGTCCGGCACTTCGGACAGCCCTTCCATCCTGAACGCTTCGCCGGAGAGTGCGGTAGGTGGAGGGCTTGCCTATATCCGCACCGGTGATATCGTACGCATCGACCTGAACAAGGGCGAATGCAATATGCTGGTCAGCGATGAGGAACTGGCCAAGCGCAAGGAGGAAGGCATTCCGGCCTATCCGCCAAGCCAGACGCCGTGGCAGGAGCTGTATCGTGCGACCGTGGGACAGATGGAAAGCGGCGCATGCATGGAGCTGGCGTTGAAGTACCGTGGTGTAGCGGACGACACGCCGCGCCACAATCACTGACCCAGCGCAAGCCGGGCCTGAAAAACAAAGGAGGGGACACACATGAACAGCATTGCAATAGAAAATACCGAATCCGCGCATGAAGCGGAAAACACCGCGCTCATCATCCTGATCAGCTGCATCGCCACCATCGGCGGCTTCCTGTTCGGCTTCGATAGTGGCGTCATCAACGGCACCGTCGACGGGCTGAAACAAGCCGTCCATTCGACTTCGGCCGGCATCGGCTTCGAAGTCGCGTCGATGCTGCTGGGCTGCGCCGCCGGCGCCTTCTTCGCCGGCCGCCTCGGCGATCGCTGGGGGCGCCGCGCAGTGCTGATCATCTCGGCCGTGATGTTCCTGCTGTCGGCGCTGGGTGCGGGCTTTGCCACCACTTCCGCGTTCTTCATCGCCGCCCGCGTGCTGGGCGGCTTTGCGGTCGGTGCGGCCAGCGTGATGTCGCCGGCCTACATTGCCGAAGTCGCGTCGGCGCGCTACCGCGGCCGCCTGGCCACCGTGCAGCAGATTGCGATCATCAGTGGCCTGTTCTGCGCCTTCCTGAGCAACTACATGCTGGCCAACGCCGCCGGCAGTTCCACGGGCGTGCTGTGGCTCGGCCAGGAAGCATGGCGCTGGATGTTCTGGATGATGGCGATTCCATCCGCGCTGTTCTTCGTGCTGCTGCTGGCGATTCCGGAAAGCCCGCGCTTCCTGGTGGTGAAGAAGCGCAAGGCTGAAGCGCTGGCCGTGCTGGCGCGCCTGTATGGCGCCCCGGCTGCCCAGGCCAAGTTTGACGCGATCGACGTTTCGCTGTCCGAAGACCACCATCGTCCGCGCCTGTCCGACCTGGTCAACAAGGCGACCGGCAAGTTGCGCCCCATCGTCTGGGTCGGCATCGGCCTGGCGACCTTCCAGCAGCTGGTCGGCATCAACGTGGTGTTCTATTACGGCGCTGTGCTGTGGCAGGCCGTCGGCTTCTCCGAAAGCGATGCGCTGCTGATCAACGTGCTCTCGGGCGCCCTGAGCATCGGCGCCTGCATCGTCACCGTGTTCCTGATCGACCGCATCGGCCGCAAGCCCCTGCTGTGGATTGGTTCGCTCGGCATGGCAGTCACCCTCGCCCTGGTCACCTACGCATTCGCCAGCGCATCGTTGGACACGAACGGCAAGCTGGTGCTGTCCGGTTCGATGGGTGTGCTTGCGCTGGTTGCCGCAAACGTCTACGTGATCTTCTTCAACGTGTCCTGGGGCCCGGTGATGTGGGTCATGCTGGGCGAGATGTTCCCCAACCAGATCCGCGGTTCGGCCCTGGCGGTCGCCGGTGCGGCGCAATGGACGTCGAATTTCATCATCACCGTCACGTTCCCGATCCTGCTCGCTGGCATCGGCCTGGCTGGCGCCTACGGCATCTACACCGTGGCTGCGGTGATCTCGCTGTTCTTCGTTCTGCGCTACGTGCATGAAACGCGCGGCAAGGAACTGGAGCAGATGGAAGGCTGAACTTCAGCACCCGCAGACTGAAACGATCGATTCAAATCAAAAAAACAGGAGACACTACATGAAGCGCCGGCAGTTCCTCACATCCCTATCCAGCGTCGCAGGCGTCAGCGCCATTGGCGCACCAGCCGCCATGGCTGCCGCAGCGGCACGGCCCCTCTACAAGGACCCTGCCGCCCCCGTGCCGTCGCGCGTGAAGGACCTGCTGGGGCGCATGACCCTGGAAGAAAAAGTCGCCCAAATGCTGTGCATCTGGGCCGACAAGAGCGCCGTCGAGGACAAGGGAGAATTCTCGGCCGACAAGGCCCAGAAGACCCACCCCTATGGCCTGGGCATGATCGCCCGTCCGTCCGACCGCATGGGTGCGGGCGCCGGCGACGTGGTGGTGGCCGGCGACGACGGCGGCCGCAATGGCCGCAACGCCTATCAAACGGCGGTCTACGTCAACGCCGTGCAGAAATGGGCGGTGGAACAGACCCGCCTCGGCATCCCCGTCTTCATGCACGAGGAATCGCTGCACGGCTACGTGGCCAACGACGCCACGAGCTTCCCGCAGGCGATCGCGCTGGCTTCGTCCTTCGACCCGGCCATGGTGCGCAAGGTGTTCTCGGTGGCCGCCCGCGAAATGCGCGCCCGCGGCGCCAACCTGGCGCTGGCGCCCGGGGTGGACGGGGCGCGTGTACCGCGCTGGGGCCGTATCGAGGAAACCTATGGCGAAGATGCGCACCTGTGCGCCGAAATGGGCAAGGCCGCCGTGCTGGGCTTCCAGGGCGAGGACCGCAAGCTGGCCAGGGACAAGGTCTTTGCCACGCTGAAGCACATGACCGGCCACGGCCAGCCGGAAAGCGGCACCAATATCGGTCCGGCGGAAATCAGCGAGCGCACGCTGCGTGAAGACTTCTTCCCGCCGTTCGAGCGCCTGATCAGGGAAACCAATGTGGCGGCCGTGATGCCGTCCTATAACGAGATCGGCGGCCTGCCGTCGCACGCCAACCGCTGGCTGCTGACCAAGGTGCTGCGCGAAGAGTGGGGCTTCAAGGGCGTGACCGTGTCCGACTACTTCGGCATCAAGGAACTGATCACCCGCCACAGCCTGGTGGACAACGAGAAGGACGCCGCCTACCGCGCCATCAAGGCCGGCGTGGACATCGAAACGCCGGACATCTTCGGCTACAAGATGCTGCCGCAGCTGGTGAAGGAAGGCCGCGTGTCGGTGAAGGAAATCGACGCCGTGGTGTCGCGCATCCTGGAACTGAAATTCCTCTCCGGCCTGTTCGAACAGCCTTACGTGGACGCCGACCTGGCCGACAAGCTGACCGCCACGCCGGACGCCGTCGCCCTGTCCCATGAAGCGGCCGTGCGCTCCGCCGTGCTGCTGAAGAACGACAAGGGCCTGCTGCCGCTGAATCCGAAGAAGATCGGCAAGGTGCTGCTGGTCGGCACGCACGCGAAGGACACGCCGATCGGCGGCTACTCCAACGTGCCGCGCCATGTCGTGTCGGTCTACGACGGCCTGAAAGCCGAGGCGGACCGCCAGGGCTTCCAGCTGTCCTGGTCCGAAGGCGTGCGCATCACCGAAGGCCATAGCTGGGGCAAGGACGAAATCGTCTTCACCAAGCCGGAAGTGAACGCGAAGCTGATCGCCGAGGCGGTGGAAGCGGCCAAGCAGGCCGACACCATCATCATGGTCCTGGGCGACAATGAGCAAACCAGCCGCGAGGCCTGGGCCGACAACCACCTGGGCGACCGCCAGTCGCTGGACATGTACGGCCAGCAGAACGACCTGGCGAAAGCCATCTTCGACCTGGGCAAGCCGACCGTGGTGTTCCTGCTGAATGGCCGTCCGCTGTCCGTGAACCTGCTGGCCGAGCGTGCGGACGCGCTGGTGGAAGGCTGGTACCTGGGCCAGGAAACCGGCTTTGCCGCCGCCGACCTGCTGTTCGGCCGCGCCAACCCGGGCGGCAAGCTGCCCGTGTCCATCGCGCGCAATGTAGGCCAGCTGCCGATCTTCTACAACCACAAGCCTTCCGCGCGCCGCGGCTATATCGACGGCGTGACCAAGCCTTTGTTCCCCTTCGGCTTTGGCCTGAGCTACACCACCTTCTCGATCTCCGAGCCCCGCCTGTCGGCTGCGAAGATCGGCGTGGACGGCTCGACCAAGGTGTCGGTGGACGTCGCCAACACCGGCAAGATGGCCGGCGATGAAGTCGTGCAGCTCTACATCCGCGACGACATCAGCTCCGCCACCCGTCCGGTGAAAGAGCTGAAAGGCTTCCAGCGCGTCACCCTGCAGCCGGGCGAGAAACGCACCGTGACCTTCGACATCAAGCCCACCGACCTGCGCTTCTACAACTTCGAAATGAAGCGCGTGGTCGAACCGGGTTCCTTCACGATCTCCGTCGGCCCGAACAGCGCCGACCTGAAATCGGCCAAGCTGATCGTCTCCTGATCATCGCGCGGCCAGCCGCCGGAAGCCGTCCTGACGGCTGCCGGCGGCTGCCCTGCTGGGCGCCTTATCCAGCCGCAGCGCCCCCCTTCCTCCTCCTGCCACGCCACGATCACGCCTTCCTCGACGTTCTCGAAGCGCACCGTGCCGGTGTACTCGGTAATGAGCTCACTTCCATGGTGGTCGGTGATCAGCACTTCGCCGTAACGGGGAAATGACGACATGACCAAGATCAATACTGCCTGGTTCCAACTGGCTAAGCTGCAAGCTCTAAACTCTTGTTGAGAACGAAAATGGAAAGCGCAGCGCCAACAGATGCATGCGGCTATTTCCTGCTCCCGCAGGCTTATGAAGGTGGCGGTTACTATGTCTTCGGTACTCCTGACAGCGGTCGCGGACAGTATGCTCACCCCGGATTGATAAGCGTACTACTCGAAGTGGCCCGGCGATGGAGCCATATAGAGAGAAGAAAATTCGGAATAGGCAATATTAGTCTGGCGGGAGGCGATAAATTCGAACCTCACCAATCGCATCGAAGTGGCCTGGAGGTCGACATTCGGCCAATGCGTAAAGACGGCAACCGTCTGCCTTGCTCCATCACCTCCCGGCAGTATGATCGCGAGGCCACAGCGACACTTATTGGGCTTTTCCAGGAACAGCCGAAAGTGCAACTTATTCTCTTCAACGATAAGGACATTCCAGGAGTCAGGCATGCTGCCAGACACAGCGATTACTTCCATGTCCAAATTGTCGTTTCTAATTAGCGCATTGGCTATTTGTGGAGCTGCCTGTGCACAGCAGGATAGCTCCCCGGAATTTAAACCGCTGCGAGGGAGTTACATGATGTACAGCCTTGGGCTTGGCGACCCCGCTCC
The DNA here is from genome assembly GCA_036404755.1 of Pseudoduganella sp. GTDB lineage: Bacteria > Pseudomonadota > Gammaproteobacteria > Burkholderiales > Burkholderiaceae_D > Rugamonas. Next base: position 249 of record DASWYX010000258.1, on the reverse strand, counting down.
CGCAAAGCAAAACGATAGCAAGATTGCTTTTGCTGTCTCCGGCGACGTCGCTCGAAAGATGTTTGACGCTATGGCACCGGATGTGCATGACACTTGTACCGCAGGCTCTGGCGTTCGTGTGCGGACAAAAGAAAACGTTTCATGCCAACGAGAGAAGGACGGTAGCTACCACTGCAGTTTTGGATTTGACCTGCGCACAGGCAAAAGTATTGGCGCCAGCGTCTGTTAAGAGGAAATGACGAATCAGGG
>DASWYX010000257.1:0-3354 GCA_036404755.1 Pseudoduganella sp. | reverse complement strand
CGTTGGCGACCAGCCAGGCCAGCTTGAAGAACGGCACAAGCGACAGCACGAAGACGACCGCCTTCAGCGCCGTGACCTGCCGTGGCGAAGGATTGAAAGCCATCAGAAATTCTTCCTCAAGTCCATGCCGGTGTAGAGCGACGCCACATCGGAATAGCCGTTGAACATCAGCGTCTTGCGCTTGCGGGTGAAGAAACCGTCCTCGCCGATGCGGCGCTCGGTCGCTTGCGACCAGCGCGGATGGTCCACGTCCGGATTCACATTGGAATAGAAACCATACTCGCTCGGCGCCGCCAGGTTCCAGGCCGTGCGCGGCATATCCTTCACGAAGCGGATCTTCACGATGGACTTGGCCGACTTGAAACCATACTTCCACGGCACGATGATGCGCACCGGCGCGCCATTCTGGTTCGGCAGCACTTCGCCATACATGCCCAGGGTCAGCAGCGCCAGCGGATGATTGGCTTCGTCCATGCGCAAGCCTTCCACGTAGGGCCAGTCCAGCACGCGGCTACCGACGCCGGGCATCTGCTTCTTGTCCGCCAGCGACACGAATTCCACGTACTTCGCATTGCCGGTCGGCTCGGCTTTCTTGATGATTTCGGAGAAGGAATAACCGATCCACGGGATGACCATCGACCACCCTTCCACGCAGCGCAGGCGGTACACGCGCTCTTCCAGCGGCGCCAGCTTGAGCAGGCTGTCGATATCCAGCGTGAACGGCTTCTTCACCTCGCCCTCGATCGACACGGTCCATGGCCGCGGCTTCAGCGTGCCGGCGTAATGCGCCGGGTCGCTCTTGTCCGTGCCGAACTCGTAGAAGTTGTTATAGGTGGTCGCATCCTTGTAGGCCGTCTGCTTTTCCATGGCCGACCAGGCGGGATTCAGCTTGGCCGCCAGCTTGGCGTTGCCGCCCTGGGCCCAGGCCTGGTCCAGCAGCCCTGCGCCCGCGATCGAGCCCACGGCCAGCTGCTTGATGAAGGTGCGGCGCGACTCGAAGATTTCGCGCGGGGTGATTTCGGATGGGAACGGCAGGTCGATGCCGTTCGGGTTTCGTTTGATCAGCATGGCTGGCTCCCGCAAAGCGTGCCGGGCGCACACCTTGCGCCCGACATATCAACCTTACACTATTTGCCGGGATTCAGCCGCGCAAGCCCGGTGCTCAGAGCTTGCCGTACGAGTGTAGCCCGGACAGGAACATGTTCACGCCCAGGAAGGCGAAAGTGGTCACCACCAGGCCGATCAGGGCCCACCAGGCGGCGGCGCGGCCGCGCAGGCCGGACATCAGGCGCATGTGCAGCCAGGCTGCGTAGTTCAGCCAGACGATCAGGGCCCAGGTTTCCTTCGGGTCCCAGGACCAGTAGCCGCCCCAGGCTTCGGCGGCCCACAGGGCGCCCAGGATGGTGGCGATGGTGAAGAACGCGAAACCGACGGAAATGGCCTTGTACATCACGTCGTCCAGCAGTTCCAGCGACGGCAGGCGGTCCGCCAGGTAGCCGTGCGACTTCAGCAGGTAGGCCGTGCCCACCATGGCCGCCAGCGCAAAGGTGCCGTAGCCGATGAAGTTGGCCGGCACGTGAATCTTCATCCACCAGCTCTGCAGGGCAGGCACCAGCGGCTGGATGTCCGAGGCGCCGCGCGCCACCGTATACCACAGCAGGAAGCCGATGGCCGCCGAAATCACCAGCAGCACGAAAGGGCCCAGCTGGCGGGTTTCGTAGCGCTGTTCATAGTAGAGGTAGAACAGGGCCGTAATCAGCGAGAACAGGACGAAGACTTCGTACAGGTTGGAAATCGGGATATGGCCGACGTCCGTGCCGATCAGGTAAGACTCATACCAGCGCACCAGCATGCCGGTCAGGCCGATCACCACGGCCGCCCAGCTCAGCTTGGAACCCACCGAGCCGCCAAACGGCGAGTGCGTGACCAGGCCGCCCCAGTAGAACAGCGTGGACAGGAAGAACAGCGTGCTCATCCACAGAATCGCGGACTGGCTCGACAGGCCATATTTCAGGAAGAAGCGCGCGTCCGCATTCGGCAGCCAGCCCTGGTACAGGTGCACGGCATACAGCGCCAGCAGGAAAGCCAGCGGCATCATCCAGCGCACCGGCTTCCAGTGCCAGCCCAGGGCCGCAAAGGTTGGCACCGCAGCCAGCAGGATGGCCTTCTCGTAATAATCCATATAGGCGCCGAAGCGGTTCAGCGCAAACAGCGCACCGCCCAGCAACAAAAGCGCGAACAGCCAGTCCAGCACGTTCAGGCGCTTGAAATAGCCCGGCGCCTGCGTATAGGTTTGGTTTTGCGTGATTTCCATCGTATTCTCCAAAAACTTTGCTTCAGCTTACGCTGATTGCGGCAGTTTTTCCTTCAATTCCTTAAACTCGCGTTCGAAATCCATGGTCTTGCGCTGGGTGCTCATCGCCATCAGCGCATCGGCGCCCTGGTCGCTGTCCTTGATCCACACCCACAGGCGGCGCTCGCGGATGTAGAACATGGAAAATACGCCCAGCACCAGGAAGACGCAGCCAATGTACACCACAGTCTTGCCCGGCGAACGCGTCACCTGGAATACCGATGCTTTGATTTGCGTATAGTCGTCCAGCTGCAGGAAGACCGGAGCGCCGTAGAAGAAGGCGTCCGACAGCGCGGTGGTCGCCATTTGCAGGTAGCGCGCATGCTTTTCATCGGCCGCGGGCGGTTGCTGGCCGTGCTCTTCGCGCACCAGCTGCCACAGTTCCCACATGGTGCCGTTCAGGATTTTCATGAAAATGTCCGCAGCCTTGGTCTGCTCGGCTTCCGGTACTTTCTCCAGGAATTTGCTGATGGCGAAGAAGCCGGCGGCCTTGTCGTCGCCGGCGAAGATCTCCAGGCCTTTCTGGGCGGATGCCTGCAGCTGCGAGCGCACTTCGCCCGAGCCCTGCGGCATGGCGCGGCGGGCATAGCGCTCGGCCGCCCTGGCGCGCAGGGCCGGATCGCTCAGGCCGGCGCGCAGGTGCATCCATTCGCGCACGCTGTGCTCGTCGTCCGCCGGGATGCGCAGATAGCTGAACTGGTCGCCCGGGTTGGCGCGCACGCCGGCCAGGAAGATGGTTTCGCCATCGATGGTGACCGGCTGCATATAGTTCTGGAATTCGCGCGCCTGGCCAGTCTTGTCGCGCAGCTTGTACTGCACCGACGGGCCGACGTTCTTCAGATCCTTGTTGTGGGCATTCTTGGCAGCCGAGCCCAGTTGCTTGTCCAGGCTGCGCGCGAAGGATTCGTTCAGATTCTCGCCCTTGGTCACGGCGCGCGCATCCTGCGATCCGATATTTTCAACGTTGAAGGGGCGGAAGTCGCTCCACTCCACCGTGTATT
>DASWYX010000256.1:0-4888 GCA_036404755.1 Pseudoduganella sp. | reverse complement strand
TTCACCATGTACCGCGGCCGTATCCGCTTTGAGCTGCCAATGATGTGGACCATCGCCGTCATGATCACCTTCGTGATCGGCGGTATGACCGGCGTGCTGCTGGCGGTTCCTCCAGCGGACGTCGTGCTGCATAACTCGCTGTTCCTGATCGCCCACTTCCACAACGTGATCATCGGCGGCGTGCTGTTTGGCCTGTTCGCCGGCATCAACTACTGGTTCCCGAAAGCCTTCGGCTTCAAGCTGGACGAATTCTGGGGCAAGATCTCCTTCTGGTGCTGGACCATCGGCTTCTACCTGGCCTTCATGCCGCTGTACGTACTGGGCCTGATGGGCGTGACCCGCCGCATGAGCCACTTCGAAGATCCTTCGCTGCAGATCTGGTTCGTGATCGCCGCCGCAGGCGCGGTGCTGATCGCCGTCGGTATCGGCGCGATGATCGTGCAGTTCGCCGTCAGCTACATGCGCCGCGAGCAGCTGCGCGATATCACCGGCGACCCGTGGAATGGCCGTACCCTGGAGTGGTCGACTTCGTCGCCGCCGCCGGACTACAACTTCGCCTTCACGCCGCGCGTGCATGACAATGACACCTGGGCCGACATGAAGAAGAATGGCTACCAGCGTCCGCTGAAGGGCTTCGTGTCCATCCACATGCCGAAGAACACCGGCGCCGGCTTCATCATCTCAGCCCTGAGCTTCGCGGTCGGCTTCGCGCTGATCTGGCAAATGTGGCTGCCGGCCGTGCTGGGCTTTGTTGTGCTGATGGCTGCGATCATCATCCACACCTTTAACTACAAGCGCGACTACTATATCCCTGCGGAAGAAGTCACCCGCACGGAAGATGCGCGCACCCGTCTGCTGGAAGCTGCTTAACGCCATGACCTCGAAAACTCCAACTGTTGACGGCGCGCTGGTTGCCGATCAAAGCTCGCGCTTCTTCGTGCGCGAGCACCATCCGGAGAACGGCACCCTGCTGGGCTTCTGGATCTACCTGATGAGCGACTGCCTGATCTTCGCAGTGCTGTTCGCAACGTACGCGGTCCTGGGCCGCAACTACGCCGGCGGCCCGTCCGGCGCGGAACTGTTCGACCTGCCGCTGGTGGCGATCAACACCTCGCTGCTGCTGCTGTCGTCGATCACCTATGGCTTCGCCATGCTCGAAATGCAAAAGAAGAAGCTGAAGCCGACCATGTTCTGGCTGGCCGTCACCGGCCTGCTGGGCGCGGGCTTCATCTACTTCGAACTGTACGAGTTCGTGCACCTGATCCACGAAGGCGCAGGCCCGCAACGCAGCGGCTTCCTGACTTCCTTCTTCGCCCTGGTCGGCACGCACGGCCTGCACGTGAGCTTCGGCATCGTGTGGCTGGTCACGCTGATGTTCCAGCTGAAGAAGCACGGCCTGACGCATGAAAACGGCCGCCGCCTGATGTGCCTCTCCATGTTCTGGCACTTCCTGGACGTGGTCTGGATCGGCGTCTTCACCTTTGTCTACCTGATGGGAGTCCTGCCATGAGCGAGCATAACCACCACGACCACGGCGCGCACGACGACCACGGTCACGGCCACCATGATCACAACGGCCACGATGGTCACGACCATGGCAGCATGAAGAGCTACGTCACCGGCTTCGTGCTGGCCGTGGTCCTCACCGCCATTCCATTCTGGCTGGTGATGGGTAAAGTCATCGGCAATTCGAGCACCGCCGGCCTGGTGCTGCTCGGTATCGCCGCCGTGCAGATCGTGGTCCACATGGTCTACTTCCTGCACATGAACTCGAAGTCGGAAGGCGGCTGGAATATGCTGGCGCTGATCTTTACGGTCATGCTGGTGGTGATCATGTTGAGCGGTTCGATCTGGGTCATGTACCATATGAATCACAATATGATGCCGGGGATGATGCCCGGTATGACTCACGAGATGCCATGATGAACAGACCGCAAGGCCCGGCAGAGCAAGCCGCGTCGCAACCGGATGCCGCGAGGGCGGTGCTGGATGCGGCGCCGGGGCGCCGCTCGGCCGGCCTGCGGTACCTCCTGCTAGCGATCGGAAGCCTGCTGTTTGCGGGCTTTTTCGCTTTAGGGACGTGGCAGGTGCAGCGCCTGCAATGGAAAGAGGCGCTGATCGCACGCGTGGAACAGCGCGTGCATGCCGACCCCGTCGAAGCGCCCGCCGCGGCCGAATGGCCGGGAGTGAGCGTCGAGAAGGATGAGTACCGCCATGTACGCCTCAGCGGCGTCTATCTTCATGAGCTGACCGCGCGCGTGCAGGCGTCCACCGCCCTGGGCAGCGGCTATTGGCTGCTGACCCCGATGTGCCGCGACGACGGCAGCGTCGTGCTGGTCAACCGCGGCTTTGTCGCCACGGGCGGCCCGGCCGGCGCGCGTGCCGCTGCGCCGCTGTCCTGCGCGCAGGCGAAGGGGGAAGCCACCACGGTCACCGGCCTGCTGCGCATCAGCGAAGCGAAAGGCGGTTTCCTGCGCAAGAACGACCCGGCCGGCGAGCGCTGGTACTCGCGCGATGTGCAAGGCATTGCGGCCTCGCGCCAGCTTGCCCGGGTGGCGCCGTATTTTGTCGATGCCGACGCCGTTCCCGGAGCGGCCGCCGATGAACCGGTGGGGGGACTGACTGTCGTTTCCTTCCATAACAACCATTTGGTTTATGCTTTCACCTGGTATGCGCTGGCGCTGATGGTGGCATGGGCCTGTTACTGGGTTTTCCGCAACGAGCGTGCGCCGCGCAAGAAGGGTGCTTGAACCGATTTTGAAAGGTGGAAATGGCAAGTGGCAATGAGAGCCAGGCAATAGGCGAAGTAGGCGGAGCAGCGCGCGCCGCCGCCAATGTCAGCAACATCACGCACGCGGCGGGCCACAAGAACATGCAGCAGCTGATCCAGCTGCGCTGGCTGGCCGTGGTCGGGCAGGTGGTCACCATTTCCGTCACGGCGCTGGTCTTCGGCGTGCAACTGCCGCTGCCCGCCATGCTGAGCGTGCTGGTTTGCCTGGTCGCCTTCAACATCGCCAGCACCCTGCGCTGGCAGGAAAACCTGCCCGTCTCGAACAACGAACTGCTGCTGGCATTGCTGGTGGACGTTGCCAGCCTGACCTTGCAGCTGTACCAGAGCGGCGGCACCACCAATCCCTTCGTCTTCCTCTACCTGCTGCAGGTGATCCTGAGCGTGGTCCTGCTGGAGAAGAAATCCACCTGGCTGATTGTCGGCGTGACGACGGCCTGCGTGGCCGGGCTGGCGATCTTCTCCAAGCCGCTGGAAGTCCCGCTCGACCTTGAGCGCGGCATCTTCAGCCTGTATATCCAGGGCATGCTGCTGTGCTTCGTGCTGAATGCCGCGCTGCTGGTGTTCTTCACCGGCCGTATCATGGAAAACTCGCGCGCCAGTGCCAGCAAGCTGGCCGACCTGCGCCAGCGGGCCGCCGAGGAAGAGCATATCGTCCGCATGGGACTTCTGGCGTCCGGCGCCGCGCACGAACTGGGGACGCCGCTCGCCACGCTGGCCGTGATCCTCGGCGACTGGCGGCGCATGCCCGAATTCAGCCGCAATCCGGACCTGCTGGAAGAGATTGCGGAAATGCAGACCCAGCTCCAGCGCTGCAAATCGATCGTCAGCGGCATTCTGCTGTCGGCGGGGGAGACGCGCGGCGAATCGTCGGAAGCGACGACCATCAACACCTTCCTGTCCGGACTGGTGGACGAATGGCGCGCCAGCCGGCCGGTGGCTTCCTTTGAATTCGAGAATAATATCGAGCACGATGTTCGCGTGGTGGCCGATTCGACGCTACAGCAGATGATCTGCAATGTGCTCGACAACGCGCTGGAAGCTTCGCCCGAGTGGCTGCGCATGCAGGCTCGCATCAATGGCGATATGCTGGAGCTTCTGGTGACGGACGCCGGCCCCGGCTTCGATCCCGCGATGCTGGCGCAATTCGGCAAGCCATACCAGTCCAGCAAAGGCCAGCCGGGCCGCGGACTGGGGCTGTTCCTGGTGGTGAACGTGGCGCGCATGCTGGGCGGCTCGGTCACGGCCAGCAACCGTGTCGAAGGCGGCGCCAATGTGCTCCTGACGCTGCCGCTGTCCGCCATCGCTTTACCTGAGGAATACGACGAATGACGACTGAAGAAGAACGTGTCCTGCTGATCGTGGAAGACGATGCGGCCTTTGCCCGCACGCTGGGCCGTTCATTCGAGCGCCGCGGCTACAAGGTGCTGCTGGCGCAAAACGTGGACGAAGCCAGCGCGCTGCTGGCCGACCACTCGCCGGGCTACGCGGTCGTCGACCTGAAACTGAAGGGCAATTCATCGGGCCTGGTCTGCGTGCAGACCTTGCACGCCCACGATCCGGACATGCTGATCGTCGTGCTGACCGGCTTCGCCAGCATCAACACGGCGGTCGAAGCGATCAAGCTCGGCGCCATCCAGTACCTCGCCAAACCGTCCACCACCGACGACATCGAAGCCGCCTTCGACCACGTCGCCGGCGCCTCGGACATCGAAGTCACCAACCGCACCACGTCGGTCAAGACACTCGAATGGGAGCACATCCACGCCGTGCTCGCCGAAACCGACTTCAACATCTCCGAAGCCGCCCGCCGCCTCGGCATGCACCGCCGCACCCTCGCCCGCAAGCTCGAAAAGCAGCGCGTCAAATAGGCAGTTGATTATTACCCCGGACATCTCCGCCAATATCCGTGGACATATGTGCCATTGCTACGGTAGTAGCCATTTACCCAGCACATTCCCCCAGGGTTTGTGGGCACTGGCGGAGTCGTGATTCTGGTTTCGACAGAGATGTCCGTGGCTTCACAGGGTTTGCCGTCATGGTCACGATCCAGATAAGTGTGACCTTGCAGGTACAGTAGCACGGCGAAGTTGTGAGATA
>DASWYX010000255.1:0-9984 GCA_036404755.1 Pseudoduganella sp. | reverse complement strand
GGAGGATGTGGGACGACGGGTGAACGTGGGCGTGCGCGTGGCGTTCTAAGCACTGCCGAGCCGCTTCCGCCTTACGTTGCGCTCACGCGGCGCGGCTCGAATGGCTTCGTCCTACGTTGCACGGCAAATCACGCCGAGGCGGAATTACGCCGTGCCGCCGACGGTCACGCCGTCGAGACGCAGCGTGGGCTGCCCAACGCCTACGGGCACGCTCTGCCCTTCCTTGCCGCAGACGCCGACGCCCGGATCGAGCTTCATGTCGTTGCCGATCATGGACACGCGATTGAGCACGTCCGGACCATTGCCGATCAGAGTCGCGCCCTTGACCGGGTAGGTCACCTTGCCGTTCTCGATCATATAAGCCTCGCTGGCCGAGAACACGAACTTGCCGTTGGTGATGTCGACCTGTCCGCCGCCGAAGTTCACGGCATACAGGCCATTCTTCACGGACGCCAGGATTTCTTCCGGGTCCTTGTCGCCGGCCAGCATATAGGTGTTGGTCATGCGCGGCATCGGCAGGTGGGCGAAGGACTCGCGGCGCGCGTTGCCGGTGACGGGCATCTTCATCAGGCGCGCGTTCATCGTGTCCTGGATATAGCCCTTCAGGATGCCGTCCTCGATCAGCGTCGAGCACTGGGTCGGGTTGCCTTCATCGTCGATGTTGAGCGAACCGCGGCGGTCCTTCAGCGTGCCGTCATCGACCACGGTCACGCCCTTGGCTGCCACGCGCTCGCCGATGCGGCCGGAGAAGGTGGACGAACCCTTGCGGTTGAAATCGCCCTCCAGGCCGTGGCCGATCGCCTCGTGCAGCAGGATGCCCGGCCAGCCAGGGCCCAGCACCACGGTCATCGGACCGGCCGGCGCCGGACGCGAATCGAGGTTCACCAGCGCCGACTTCACGGCATCGTCCGCATACTGTTCCAGCAGTTCGTCGCTGAAGTAGCCATAGTCGTAGCGGCCGCCGCCGCCGGACGAACCCACTTCGCGGCGGCCATCCTGTTCCACGATCACCGTCAGCGACACGCGCACCAGCGGACGGATGTCGGCCGCCAGCACGCCATCGCTGCGCACCACCAGCACCACATCGTATTCGCCAGCCAGGCCGGCCATCACCTGCACCACGCGCGGGTCCTTGGCGCGCGCCATCTTCTCGACCTTTTCCAGCAGCTTGACCTTGGCCGTCGCATCCAGCGATTCAAGCGGATCATGCGGCAGGTAGAGCGAACGGCCGCCGGTCGGCTGCATCTTGCCCGCCACCTTCACCTTGCCGGCGCCGGCGCGCGCAATGGTGCGCGTGGCCGCGGCAGCATCCAGCAGGGCCGCTTCGGAAATCTCGTCGGAGTAGGAGAAGGCCGTCTTTTCGCCGGACACGGCGCGCACGCCCACGCCCTGGTCGATCGAGAAGGAGCCCGTCTTGACGATGCCCTCTTCCAGGCTCCAGCCTTCGTTCTTCGTGAACTGGAAATACAGGTCGGCGTAATCGACCTTGTGGGTAAACATGCTGCCCAGCGCCTTCAGCAGCTTGCCCTCATCGAGGCCGAAAGGCGTCAGCAGGATGTCGCGCGCGGCCGCGAGGGCCTTCATGTTCGGTTCGAATGGATTCATGGCAATATTCTTTCTCTTATACGGCAACGGGCCATTTTACATCGTGCGGTGCTTGAGCGCAGGCAGGCTCTCGCGCACGCCATGGATGAAAATCTCATCCACTTCGCCCGCAACGATGCCCTCGCCTTCGGCCTGCACGGCCTTCACTTCGCCCCAGGGATCGACCAGCATCGAATGGCCCCAAGTGCGGCGGCCGTTGACGTGCGTGCCACCCTGGGCCGCCGCCAGTACATAGCACTGGTTCTCGATGGCGCGCGCGCGCAGCAGGATTTCCCAATGCGCCTTGCCGGTCGTGTAGGTAAAGGCGGCCGGCACCACGATCAGGGACACCGGCCCCATTGCACGGTAAAGCTCCGGGAAGCGCAGGTCGTAGCAGACGGACATGCCGACCTTGCCCAGCGGCGTATCGATGGTGCCCACCGATTTGCCCGGCACGATGGTACGCGCCTCGTCGTAGCTTTCCGTGCCCTTGGTGAAGCCGAACAGGTGGATCTTGTCGTAGCGGCCCACGTGCTCGCCCTTCGGGTCGTAGACCAGGGTGGTATTGATCACGCGCTGCGGGTCGTCGGACGCGAGCGGCAGCGTGCCGCCCAGCAGCCAGATTCCGTGCTCGCGCGCCATCTCGGACATGAAAGCCTGGATCGGCCCCGAGCCGAGCGGCTCCGCCTTCGCGACCTTGTCGCTGTCGCTCATGCCCATGATGGCCCAGTACTCGGGCAGCAGCACCAGCTTCGCGCCGGCGTCCGCGGCTTCGCCGATCAGGCGGCGCGCGGTGGCGATGTTTTCTTCCACAACGGGCGTGGAAACCATTTGGACAGCGGCGACGATAGGCATGGCTTCTCCTTATTGGCTGCGCGGGACCGCCCCCGGCGGTTCCAGTTTCGTGGAATCGAGCTTGGCGACCACCGGCGCCTTCCACGGGCCGGTGATCTGCATATGGTAAGTCAAGGCTTTCATGACCGGCGCGCTGAGGAAGAGCTGGGCCAGGAAGCTGCCCAGGCCAATCACGGGATTGACGGCCAGCGCATACACCAGCGGCCCCGTGCCCAGGTTCACCTCGGGGATCACGACCACGTGCAGGTTGGTCGATTCGTTGGCGATATCGGCCGTGCCATCCATCAGCACCGTGGCCTGCACGCCGTGCATCTTCAGGTTTTCCGTCTTCACCACGCCCTTGTTGATGACGGCGCTGGCGGTGATGCCGTCGAAGGCCAGGCCGTCGGAGAATACATCGTGGAAGTCCAGCTTCAGCAGGCGCGGCAAGGCTTGCAGGCTCAGCACGCCCAGCAGCTTGGCGGCGCCCGGGTCCTGCTTCAGGAACTGGCCTTTCTCCACGTTCAGCGTGAGGTTGCCGCCCAGGCTGGGCGCGTCGAAGGAATACGGCAAGCCCTTCCAGCTGATATCGCCGCTCAGCTTGCCCTTGCCGTTGCGCACCGTATCCGCAAAGCCGAAGCGCTCCAGCAGCTTGCCGGCGTCGTTGATATTCAGGTCGAAGTTCAGCATCGTAGTGTGCTGGCCATCCTTGCTGACCCAGCGCCCCGTGCCATGCAGTTCGCCGTCCGGATTCACCAGCGCCAGCTTGCTGACGCGCCATTCGCGGGCGGACGTGATCAGCGCGTTATACGCTTGCAGCTCCAGGTGGCCCAGCGGCTTGTTGAACAGTTCGAAGCGCTCGGCGATGATGTCCAGCGCGGGAATGGTGGGCGAAGTGGAACCGGCTTCCAGCAGGTCTTTCACTTCGCCGGCCTGCGATTCCGGAATCACCAGCGAGGAGAGGCGCGCCGTCACCTTGCCCACGCCATGGCCGGTCGGCGACTCGTTCCACGTCACGTAGCCGACGGCCTGCTTGGAATCCAGGCTGGCCTGCCACACGCCCTTCTGGTGCGTGGCGCCGATGACCACATTGTCCAGCTTGCGTTCGCCGACGATCAGCTCATTGGCGCGCGCGGCCAGCACGTCCGCCACCACCAGTTGCGAAATGTCGAAGCCTTCGGCCGGCGTACTGCTGCGCGGTTCGTTGCCGGCGATGGCGCTGCCGAGATCGACCCAGTCGTCCACGTTCAGCGATTTCAGGCTGGCGTGGATCATCATGCCGCTGTCCGGCTCCGGCGCCGGCACGTTCACGCCGATGCCGCCGCTGACCAGGCGCCAGCCGCCGGGCGCCTTCTTCTCGCGGTGGTAGCGCGCGGCAATCGCGTTGCCGAGGGTGATGCGCATGTCCTCGCGGCTGACGCCCGCCTCGTTGGGCATGGCGCCGTTCAGCTGGAAACGCAGCGGCAGCGTGTCCGCCGTGGCCTTCTTCAGCGGCGCCGGGAAGTCCAGGCCCGCGCCGGCCATCGTCGAATCGACATTGACCTGCCACTGGTGCTCGCGCGCGACCACCAGGCCGGTAAAACGCGTGCTGCCGCTCAGGTGATTGGCCAGGCGCTGCATGGCCGGCGACGGATAAGTCTTGCGCAAGCCGTCCACCGTGACGGTGCCGCCCAGCCTGACCTGGATCGAGCCATCCTTCTGGCTGCCGCCGGAAACCTGCAGGGCCCCGCCCAGCAGCGTGCCGTTCAGGCCATTCAGGTTCACGCCGCGCTCGTTGAATTCGATCTTGCCGGTAGTGAGCTGCACGGTCGGCATGTCGCGCCACAGGGTGACGTCGTTGCCCTGCAAGGTCAGCGTGCCAAGGACCTTGGTATCGAGCATGTGGTTCAGCGGCATGTCCAGCTTGAGGGCCAGCTTGGCCGGGCCGGTGCCCGTGCTCTCTTCGGTGAAGTGACCGATGTATTCCAGCACGGGGCTGGCGGCCACATACTTGAGGAAATCATTCAGCGGACCGGCAGCGCTGCCGTCAATTTCCAGCGAGCTTTCGTGGATGGTCAGGTCGGGGATCACGGCCTTCACATTGGCCAGGTTCACGCCCAGCGTGCGCGCGCTCTCCGCCCTGATTTCCATGCGCGCGCGGTCGAAGGCGAACGTGCCCTTGATCTTCTCGGCCAGCGGCCAGACCGGCGACTTGCCATCCTTGGCGTAGTAGCCGGGATCGTAATTCAGCCTGCCGTTGTCGATGCGGCCGGCGATGCGGAATTCGCCCTTCGCCTTGTCCGGCGAGCCATCCCTGAACGGGAAGTGATCGAGTTCGCCCTTCAGGCGCAGGGTCACGTCGCGCGCCATGCCGTCTTCCAGCGCGCCGCTCAGCCAGGTCTTGGTGTGTTCGGGCGTCTTGATCGGCAGGTAGCGGCCGATGGTGTTAATGGTGAAGCCGTCCAGCGTGCCGCTGAAATCGGCCACGCCGGCGCCCTTGCCGCCGCGCGGCAGGATGTGGGTGCCGGAGATGCTGGCGGTGATGCCGGCGTGCTCCAGGTTCAGCTTTTCCACATGCAGGGCCAGGTTCTTTTCATCGGCCAGCGACCAGCCGGCTTCGAGGTTCAGCTTGTCGAAAGACATCACCGGCACGTCGAACCATTCCGGCATATTCAATTCCAGGCCCGGCGCGTCGAACTTCACGTTGCCGCCCTTCTCGTTCGCCTCCACCAGGCCGCTCAGGTGGTCGAAGCCCGGCAGCGCGGGGATGGCGGGGGAACCTGGATTCTTGCCGGACTTGGGCACGGCGGGATGCGATTCCAGCGGGTTCATGCCCAGGTCGGACACCTCGGCCTTGACCTTGTAGCTGACCGGCGCCGGCAGCGCGCCGCGCCACTCCGCCGACAGATTCTGCACGCGGCCGCGCGGCGCCAGCTCGGCCAGCAGCGTGCGTTCGCGGTCCGGCAGCGGCAGGCGGGTTGCCAGTTCGGAGAGAATGCCCAGGTCCAGCGACTTGGCTTTCACTTCGGTCCACTCCGGCTGGGTGCCGATCGGCGGCAGGCGGCGCGCGGACACGGTGGTCGGCGCCAGCTTCACGCCGTCGCGCGTGCGCACGGAGAAATCGGTCAGGCTCAGGCTGCGGCCCAGCGAGCCGGCCGGCGCCTTGGCGGCGACCAGCGTGGCGGGCATGTCTTCCTTGACGGCGATGCGGCCGTGCAGCGCGGCGACGTCCAGCTCGGGCAGTTCGGCATCCAGCTTGGCGACCACATTGTCCAGCGCCAGGTCGGCCGTGATGCCGACGGCGCGCAGCCTGTCCACGCTGAGCCAGGTGCGCACGGCGCCGCTGCCGGACTGGATGTCGATATTGGTCGGCACGTACGGCTTCCAGGCCGCCAGGTCCAGGTCGCGCACGTTGGCGTACAGCTCGCCCTTCCACTGCGACACATCCGAAATGCGGCCGAAAGCCGGGTGCTGCAGGTCGGCGCGCAGGTCGATGGCGCGGCCCATCTCGGCCGGCGGCGTGGCCTGCAGCGCGAACTGGTGGCGGCGCCACTTGTTCATCATCAGGAAATTCATGCCGGACAACGCCAGCGGCGGCGTGCCGCGCTGGGCGTCGGTCCAGTCCATGCGGCCTTCGCGGATCACCACTTCGCGCTGGGACAGCAGCCAGTCGGCGCCGCGGCCATCGCTCTTCTTCTGCAGGTCGATCAGGATGCCGGCTGCGTACAGCTTGCCGTCCGCATCGCGCCGCACTTCCAGCGCGGGACGGATGAATTCCAGGGTTTCGAAGCGCAGGCCGCCGGCCGGCACGCTCCACCACGACAGCGTGGCCGATACGCTGGGCAGGTGCAGCGCCTGCTTGCCCTGGGCGTCACGCAGGATCACGTCGCCCAGGAACAGGCTGGGGCGCAAGCCCTTCCAGGAAGCGTAGACACGGTCGATGGTGACGGGATTGCCGACGGCGCGGGTGGCCAGTTCTTCGATATCGCCCTTGTAGTGGTCGATATTCGGCAGGATCACATAGCGCAACGCCAGGAACATGATGGCGAAGGCAAAGTACAGCAGCAGCACCAGCTTCACGGTGAAGCCGAGCACATGATGGGTGGCCAGGTTCCAGAAGCGGTAGGCGGCCTGCAGCCGGTGCCAGCGGGCGACCAGCGGCCCTTCTTCCGTCACCACCTCCCCCGCCGAATTTTCCTTTAATACGCTCAAGCCAAGCCTTTGTTCATTCAGACAATTCTACCGCATGGACCTGTCATACTATGCTTCAATAGACAGGCTTTTACATTACTTCACAATTTCCTGATGACCGCTCCATCCCTCGTTTCCGCCTCCCGTTTCTACCAGCGATGGCTGGCCGCCGCACCGGATCGGCATGCGAAAGTTGATGCTTTAGCGCAATTATCGCTTGCCTCGCTGGATTTTGCTGAATTTTTGGCAAAAGAACGCAACACCGGAGAGGGTCAGCCGCTGCCGCTGGCGCGCGGCATGCGGCGCTTGCGCAACCTGCTGATCGCCGCCCTGATCCGGCGCGACCTGGACGGCAAGGCGGACTTGAACGAGGTGGTCACCACGATGACCAGGCTGGCCGATTTCGCCATCCGCGAGCACCTGGCCGAGATCGACGCGGAAATGCGCGCCGCCCACGGCGCCCCCATCGGCGCCGATACGGGCGCCGAGCAGCAGCTGATGGTGCTTTCCATGGGCAAGGGCGGCGGCGGCGAACTGAACGTGTCCTCCGATATCGACCTGATCTTCGTCTATCCGGAAGACGGCGAAACGGCGGCCGGGCCGGGCCAGCGCTCGCTGTCGAACCATGAGTATTTCGTCCGCCTCGGCAAGAAGCTGATCGCGGCCATCGCCGAAATCACGGAAGACGGCTTCACCTTCCGCGTCGACATGGCGCTGCGCCCCAACGGCGCGTCCGGCCCGCTGGCCGCCAGCCTCGGCATGGTGGAAAACTACCTGATCGTGCAAGGCCGCGAGTGGGAGCGCTACGCCTGGGTCAAGGCGCGCGCCGTCACCGGCCGCGCCGAAGACATCGCCGCGCTGGACGCCATCGTGCGCCCCTTCTGCTTCCGCCGCTACCTGGACTTTGGCGTGATCGACGCCATCCGCAGCATGCACGCCCAGATCCGCGCCGAGGTCAACCGGCAGGAACGGCTGCACCCGGATCGCAGCAATAACGTCAAGCTGGGCCGCGGCGGCATCCGCGAAATCGAATTCCTGGCCCAGGTATTCCAGCTGATCCGCGGCGGCCGCGACCCCAGCCTGCGCGGCCGCTCCACCCGCGACACGCTGCGCCTGCTGCCGGAAAAGGGCTTGCTGGCCGCCGACATCGTCGAGCGACTGCTGGCGTCCTACACCTTCCTGCGCAACCTGGAGCACCGCCTGCAATACCTGGACGACGCCCAGACCCACACCATCCC
The DNA here is from genome assembly GCA_036404755.1 of Pseudoduganella sp. Classification (GTDB taxonomy): domain Bacteria; phylum Pseudomonadota; class Gammaproteobacteria; order Burkholderiales; family Burkholderiaceae_D; genus Rugamonas. The sequence goes on along the minus strand of DASWYX010000255.1, from coordinate 2,158 downwards.
GGCCAGCGACGCGGACCGGACGACCATCGCCCACATGATGGGCCTGCCCGATGCCGGCGCCCTGCTGGCCGAGCTGGAAGCCCACCGCCAGTTCGTCGCCGAGCAATTCGACGCCATCTTCGCCGATAAAGGCGGCAACGGCGACGATGTCGATCCCGTCACGAGCAATGAGTGCGCCGATCCCGACAACCGCGAAGCCATCGAAGCGCGCTTTACCAGCCTCGGCTACGACGACCCGGCCGCGGCCGCGCAGCGCCTGATCGCCACCTGGCAATCGCCGCGCCTGTCCGCCATGCCGGAAGCCAGCCGCAACAAGCTGGTGTCCCTGGTCAACGCCGCCCTGCCCCAGATCGCCCGCGCGGCGGAACGCAACAGCTCGGGCTCGCAGCTGGCGACGCTGGGCCGCCTGCTGGATTTCCTGGAAGCGATCGCACGCCGCTCGGCCTACCTGTCGCTGCTGACCGAGTATCCGCACACGCTGCAGCGCGTCATCAACATGATGCACACCAGCGGCTGGGCCGCCACCTTCCTCAACCAGCACCCCATCCTGCTCGATGAGCTGCTGGACGACCGCCTGCTGAACACGGTGTTCGACCCGGTGGCCGTGGCGGCCGACCTGCAGCGCCAGCTGGCCACGGCGCCTGGCGATACGGAGCGCCAGCTGGACATTCTGCGCGAAGTGCACCACGTGCAGCTGTTCCACCTGCTGGCCCAGGACCTGGCGGGCGACCTTACCGTCGAGAAGCTGGCCGATTACCTGTCCGCGCTGGCGGACGTGATCGTGGCGGCCGTGATCCAGGCTGCGTGGCAGAGCATTCCCAAGCGCCACCGCGAAGTGCCGAGGTTTGCCGTCATCGCGTATGGCAAGCTGGGCGGCAAGGAGCTGGGCTATGTGTCCGACCTGGATGTGATCTTCCTCTTCGACGACGACGACCAGGAAGCGCCGGGCCTGTACGCCAAGCTGGCGCAGCGCTTCATCACCTGGATGACCTCGCACACTTCGGCAGGCATCCTGTTCGACATCGATACCGCGCTGCGCCCGGATGGCGCCAGCGGCATGCTGGTGTCCAGCGTGCAATCGTTCGAAAAATATCAGCAATCCTCGGCCTGGATCTGGGAGCACCAGGCGCTGACCCGCGCCCGTTTCTGCGCCGGCGATGCCGACATCGGCGAACGCTTCGAAAAGATCCGCTGCCAGGTGCTGCGCAAGGAGCGGCCGGACGCCGCCGCCCTGAAGCAGGAAGTGCTCGCCATGCGCCAGCGCATGCGCGACGCCCGCCCCAACCGCAGCGAGCTGTTCGACCTGAAGCAGGACGAAGGCGGCATGATCGACATCGAATTCATCGTGCAATACATCGTGCTGCAATACGCGTCCAAATACCGCGAACTGACCGGCAATATCGGCAACATCGCGCTGCTGAAGCTGGCCGGCTCGCTCGCCCTGATCGACGCCGAACTGGGCAGCGCCGTGGCGGACGCCTATCGCGACATGCGCAAATGGCAGCACCAGTTGCGCCTGCAGGGCCAGGAGCAGTCGCGTATTGATCCAGCGAAAGTCGGGTTGCACGCAGCAAACGTCAAACGTCTTTGGAACGACATATTTGCTGCATAGCGATACAAAATTCGGTGTTTTGAGCAGGTGGCCGCTACAATGAGTTACAAAACCGGGTATCGGCCAACAAGTTGTTGTTTTTTTATGACAGTTTAACTAGCAATATTGGCGTGCGTATCATTTCTTCGCCTAAAGTGTCTGAAGCAACTGGGTTGCATTCCAGCTGTCCGATAACGACACAACAAGGAGTAAGGAATGATTCGAGAAACGACCATTGCACGATCTGTCCGCCTCATCTGCCTCAGTACTCTCGCGATCTCCACGCATCAGGCATTTGCCCAAGCTACCCCACCCGCCGACCAACCCTTGCAGCAAGTGATGGTGACCGGCTCCCGCATCGCCTCCCCCAACGCCGAATCGCCGTCGCCTCTGCAAGTGCTGACGGCGGCCGACATTGCTTCGTCCGGCGTGACCAATGTGCAGGAACTGCTGCTGAAGAACCCGACGATGGGTACGCCCACCGAGAGCCGTACCAACTCGAACTTCCAGACCTCCAGCGCGGGCGTGTCGACTGTTGACCTGCGCAACCTCGGCACCTCGCGCACC
>DASWYX010000254.1:0-3844 GCA_036404755.1 Pseudoduganella sp. | reverse complement strand
CACAGGCAGGAAATAGCGGTGAACTTTCAGGATGTGCTCTTCTTGGCGCATACATTTCCCTTGTTGTGTTATTAAAGAGTCATAGTATTCTCGCAAGTCATCATACTTGTCCAGTGGAATGTATTTTCCGTGCGACAAATTCTTGGACGAGCCGCTAAAATGCCGATCCTTCAATAATGTTAAAAGGATCAGATGTTTCAACGATTCACTGCGCTGGCCCTGGCCTTGCTGGCGCATGGCGCAAGTTTTGCGTCACCATCCTGCCCCCAGCACTATGCCGACGGGCGATCCCCCGAAATCCGCAACGAGAAACTGGCGCGCGCCACCCAGGAGCTGTGCTACCAGTCCTTCGGCCTGATGCATTCCGGCCTGACGCGCACGCCGCTGTGGTCCGCCGAGCACCTGACGCCGTCGCACATCGAAGCGGCGCAGAACCTGTCACGCGAGAACAGCTTCCATCCGGACCCGCAGCTGCCGCCGGCGCAGCGCGCCGAGCTGTCCGACTACGCCCGCAGCGGCTTCGACCGCGGCCACATGGCGCCGAACGGCGATATGCCGGACCGCACCAGCCAGCACCAGAGTTTTTCGCTGGCGAACATGGTTCCGCAGGATTCGGACAATAACCGCCACGTGTGGGCCGGCATCGAGCAGGCCGTGCGCAAGCTGGCGAAGCGCGAGGGTGGCTTGTATGTGATTACCGGCCCGGCCTTCCTCGGCCGCGAGCTGCGCAAGGTCGGCAACGTTTTCGTGCCGAGCCATCTGTACAAAGTGGTGTACAGTCCCCGTCAGAATGCCGCGGCAGCGTATTTCGTGGCAAATGAGGCGGACGCGCGCTATCAAACCATCAGCGTGGCGGAGCTGGAGGGCAAGCTGGGGATCAACCTGCTGCCCGCGCTGACGCCAGGCCAGAAAGAAACCATGCTGCGCCTGCCGCGGCCGAAAGGAAAATCATGAAACCCTATGCGAATGAATCGGACGTGCTGCAGATCGGCGGCCTGCAGGTCGAGAACCGCCTGGACCGCATCACCATCAGCGGCGATATCGACCTGACGCGCGACGCCGCCGGCCTGGCTGATGCGCGCGCACTGCAGTCCCTGCTGGCCAGCGTGGTCGCCGCGCTGGAAGCGGCGAAGGACCTGCCGCAGCGGCTGCCGGCGCCAGCCGTCCAGACCGCCAACAACCCCTTTGAATAATGCTACCATGCAATAAATTTTCATCTTCCTGATGCCATGAGCCTTGTCACCGGTAACAATTCGATCGATTCGCTGGTTTACAGCAGCTGGAACGCCAATGCGCACACGCCGGCGGTGCTGACCTATAGTTTCCTGACCAGCGCGCCGGCCAACGCCAACGCAGACGACCGGGCCGGATTCACGCCGATGACAGCCGCCCAGCGCCAGGCGGTCAATACCGCGCTGGCGCACTGGGCGGACGTGGCAAATATCAGCTTTCAGCAGGTACCGTCCGGCGGCAACCTGCAGTTCGGCACGAATGACCAGTCGTCCAGCAACAGCGCGGCCTATGCCTATCTGCCGGGCCGGGGGATCGATTCGGTGGAGATGTACCTGGATAACCATTCCACTATCAACAACACCTTCAATCCGGGCAGCTACGGCCTGAACGTGGTATTGCACGAAATCGGCCACATGCTGGGCCTGAAGCATCCCGGCAGCTACGACAGCGCCGGCGATGCGCTGGCCGGCGCCGTGCTGCCGAAGGAGTATGACAACGAGGATTACACCATTATGTCGTACACGGCCCCGACCGGCGTGCGGGTGAACGGCAAGTACCCGGTTTCGCCGATGTTGTACGACATCCAGGCCGTCCAGTACCTGTACGGGGCCAATATGAGCTACCGCACGGGCGACGACGTATACAGCTTTGCGGCGAACGAGACGCCGCGCAGCATCTGGGACGCGGGCGGCACGAATACTTTCGATTTCTCCAGCAGCGTGCAGAAAGCGCTGATCAACCTGAACGCCGGCTCGTTCAGCGAAACGGCGCCCGGCCTGCACAATATCTCGATCGCCTATGGCGTATCGGTGCAGCGCGCGGTGGCCGGTTCGGGCGGCTCCGTCATCATCGGCAACGACCTGGGCGACGTCCTGACCGGCGGTTCCGGCGCCGACCAGTTCGAGCTGGGCAAGGGCAACGACGTCGTCGTTGGCGGCGGCAGCACCGATACCGTGGTCTTCCACCAGGCCTTCAGCAAATTTGGCGTGGTGCGCGTTGGCGACAGCGTGACCGTGATCGGCGAGGGCGTCGATACCTTGCAGGGCGTGGAATCCCTGCGCTTCAGCGACCGCACGCTGGCCGTCGCCGACCTGGCGCAGGCCGTCACGCTGGCGGGCGGCGCAGGCAATGACGTGCTGCTGGCGCAGGCGGGCAACCTCCGGGTCGACGGTGGCGCCGGCATCGATACACTGGTGTTTTCTGGCTCCGGCAGGAATGCGGCCATCAGCACCGTCGCAGGCGCCGTCGTGATCAGCGATGGCGCAAACAGCGATGTGCTGACCGGCGTGGAGCGCGTGCAGTTCAGCGACTGGGCGGTGGCGCTTGATACCAATGGCTCGGCCGGCCAGCTTTACCGCCTTTACGGCGCCATGTTCGCCCGCACGCCGGACGAAGGCGGCCTCGGCTTCTGGCTGCAGGCGCGCGATCATGGCGTGACCGTGGAGTCGATCGCCAACGATTTCATCAACAGTGCGGAATTTACCCGCCTGTACGGTGCCAACCTGAGCAACGAGAACTTCGTCACCCAGTTGTACCGGAACGTGCTGCACCGCGACCCGGATGCGCCCGGCTACGCCTTCCACCTGACGGACCTGCAGCACGGCAGCTCGCGCGCCCACGTACTGGTCAACTTCTCCGAGTCGCCGGAATACATCGCCTCGCTGGTCGGCGTGATGCCGTCTACGCTGGCCTATACGCCCTACACCGGCTGATCCAGGCTGATGCGGTTGCGGCCCATGTGCTTGGCGCGGTAGAGCGCCGCATCGGCTGTGGCGACCAGGGCCGAGGGATCGTGTTCCGCTGAAGCGAAGGCCGTCGCCGCGCCGATGCTGACGGTCACGAACTGCTTGTCCGCCCCCAGGTTGGGCAGGCAGAGCGCCTCCACCCGGCAGCGGATGCGCTCGGCGACGATGGCCGCGCCCTTCAGCGACTGATTGGGCAGGATCACGGCAAATTCCTCGCCGCCGTAGCGCGCCACCAGGTCGTTGGCGCGCATTTCGCTGGCCACGGCTGTTGCCACGCGCTGCAGGCATTCGTCGCCGCCCAGGTGGCCATAGGCATCGTTGTATTGCTTGAAGTTGTCGACGTCTACCATCAGCAGGGACAAAGGCTGTTGCTGGCGCATTGCACGCTGCCATTCCGCGTGCAGGGTATCGTCGAAGCAGCGGCGATTGGCCAGGCCGGTCAGGCCGTCGCGCGTGGCCAGTTGTTCCAGTGCGATCTGGGCCTGTTTTTCATCGGTCATATCGCGCAGGGTTTCGACCACGGCCACCATCGAGCCGTCCGCATCGTAGATCGGGCTGGCGTCCACGGCCAGGTAGCGGCGGCGCCCCGTGCGCGGCATTTCGCACCAGGTTTCGGCGCACAGATTGTCCTTGCCTTCGCCGCGGTGGGCGTGGGCGTCGTAGAGGTGATGGACTTCGTCGGTGCGGCCCTGGACCACGAGGTCGGCCAGGGTAGGGCGGGGCGCATGATAGAAACTGCGCCAGTGTTCGGCCGTGCCCAGCACCTCATAGGCCGGCACGCCGGTGAGGCGCTCGCAGGCGCGGTTCCAGATGATTACTTTAGAATCGGAATCGAGTACAAAGGTTGGAATGACCAGCAGTTCCAT
>DASWYX010000253.1:0-11963 GCA_036404755.1 Pseudoduganella sp. | reverse complement strand
TTCGCCGTTCGGCAATGGCGGCAGCGGCGCCGGCGTGGCCCAGTCCACGGAGCGCTACGGCGCCTTGTTCGCCTCCGATGCGCGCGACGGCGGCCTCGCATCCGGCTCCGGCGCCTCGCCTGCCGACGGCAGCGGCGCTTTCCGCGCCAGTTCGGACTACGCCTTGCCGCAAGCCGCACCGATCACGGCCACTTCCGCCCAGCTCTCGGGCGACGAATTCCCGCTCGGCTTCGCGCTCGCCCAGCTGCACGGCATCTACATCCTGGCCCAGAACAGCAAGGGCCTGGTGCTGGTCGACATGCACGCCGCCCACGAGCGCATCCTGTACGAACAACTGAAGAACGCGCTGGACGCCCAGATCAATGGCGACGACATGCAGGTGCAGAACCTGCTGATCCCCGTGACCTTCTACGCCGACGGCATCGAAGTGGGCACCGTACAGGAACACGGCGACACGCTGAAAGCGCTGGGCTTCGACATCGCCGTGCTGTCGCCGACCACGCTGGCCGTACGCGCCGTCCCTGCCCTGCTGAGGAATGCCGACGCGCAAACGCTGGCGCGCGACGTGCTGCGCGACGTGCGCGAGTACGGCGGCTCGCGCGTGCTGATCGAGCGCCGCAACGAGCTGCTTGGCACCCTCGCCTGCCACACGGCGGTGCGCGCCAACCGCATCCTCACTCCGCCCGAGATGAACGCCCTGCTGCGCCAGATGGAAACCACCGAGCGCGCCGACCAGTGCAACCACGGGCGCCCGACCTGGGTGCAGGTCGAGATCTCCGCGCTGGACAAGCTTTTCCTGCGCGGCCAGTAAGATGACCCGGAAGTTGAAGCGCCCTTTGGCGGTGGCCATCATGGGCCCGACCGCGTCCGGCAAGACCGCCTCGGCCCTCGCCATCGCGCAGCGCGTGCCGTCCGAGATCATCTCGGTCGATTCGGCGCTGGTCTACCGCGGCATGGACATCGGCACCGCCAAGCCTTCGCGCGAGGAGCTGGCCGCCGTGCAGCACCACCTGATCGACATCATCGATCCGCTGGACTCCTATTCCGTCGCCCAGTTCCGCGCCGATACCCTGCGCCTCGTCGAAGACATCACCTCGCGCGGCAAGCTGCCCCTGCTGGTCGGCGGCACGATGCTGTACTACAAAGGCTTGAACGACGGCCTGGATGACTTGCCCGGCGCCGATCCCGCCATCCGCGCCCAGCTGGATGCCGAAGCGGAGCGCGACGGCTGGCCCGCCCTGCACGCGCGCCTTGCGCTGCTCGACCCGCCCACCGCCGCCCGCCTGAAACCCATGGACGCGCAGCGCATCCAGCGCGCGCTGGAAATTATCGAGCTGACCGGCAAGCCCATGTCCGAGCTGCTGGCCCTGCGCGTGAAGGAAGAACTGCCGTTCGAACTGGCTTCATATGCGCTGGAACCGTCCGACCGCAAGGTGCTGCACGAACGCATCGAGCGCCGCTTCGACCTGATGCTGGAAGGCGGCCTGCTGGATGAAGTGAAGGCGCTGCGTGCGCGCGGCGACCTGCATATCGGCCTGCCGTCGATTCGCTGCGTCGGCTATCGCCAGGCCTGGCAATACCTGGACGGCGAAATCGACTACGCGGCCATGCGCGATACCGGCATTTTCGCCACCCGCCAGCTGTGCAAGCGCCAGCTGACCTGGCTGCGCGCCATGCCCGAGCGCACCGTCATCGACTGCCTCGCGCCGGATGCGTCCGATCAGCTCATGCAGCAGGTTCTTGCCAGGTTGGCTACGAATTAAGGCTTGACAGTCACCCCTCCGAGCCCCGATAATTCTCGCCTCCTGGTGATATAGCTCAGTTGGTTAGAGCATAGCATTCATAATGCTAGGGTCGGTGGTTCAAGTCCACCTATCACCACCATTCGGCAGCCGGCTTGACAGCCTTCTGGGAACAACGCCATAATATGTGGCTCTGGTGATATAGCTCAGTTGGTTAGAGCATAGCATTCATAATGCTAGGGTCGGTGGTTCAAGTCCACCTATCACCACCAAGAATTCAGCAAAAAGCCCGATCCGGCAACGGTTCGGGCTTTTTTGTTTTGGGGTCTGACCCTTGGGTCTGCCCCTCGCAACGCGCTTACGGGGTGGCGCGCAGGCGCTCGGCGACGCGGCGCTGGATGGTGCCGTCGGCGAGGTAGCGGTAGAGGTTTTCGCCGGGGCAGACGGTCTGCGCGGAGTAGTCCTTGTGGCCGTGGATGGTTTCGGGCGCGACCTTGTACTTCCTGGACAGCATCGCCATCAGCTCGACCACCGCATCCAGCTGCGCCGCATTCGGCTGCACTTCCTCGAAATTGCCGACCACCTCGATTAAGGCGTGCCCCTTCGGATCGTACTCGGTGTTCGTATCGCCCGCGTAATCGATGCGGCGGCCTTCGTAGATGCGGCCGTCGAGGTCGATGATGTAGTGGTAGGGGATGTCGATCCAGTGCTTGGTGTTGCGCGACCAGGTCTGCAGGTTGCGCAGGTAGGTGATCGGATCCTTACCTTGCGGGAAGGGCTCGCCCTGGTGGTGCAGCGTGATGTGCGTGATCTGCTGCGGGCGGGCTTGCGCGGGGTCGGAAGGCGTGCCGCCCCACTCTGCAACGGTGATGATGTGGGGGTCCGCCGCGCAGGCGGCGGACATGGCGGCGAGCAGCGCCGCCAGCAGGCGTTTCTTCAATGCCGGGGTCCTTTTGTCAGCAGCAGCGCAATCAGGCTGAGTAGCGCCGCGGCGGACAGATAATACCCGACATACTGCAAGCCGTAATGGCTGGCGAGCCAGGTCGCGGCATAGGGCGCCAGCGAAGCGCCGAGGATGCCGGCCAGGTTGAAGGTCAGCGACGCGCCCGTGTAGCGCACTTCGGCCGGGAACAGCTCGGACAGCAGCGTGCCAAGCGGGCCATACGTCATGCCCATCAGCCCCAGGCCAAGCGACAGGAACACCGTCACCTGCACCAGGCTGCCGGAACCGAACATCGGCGCCATCACGAGGCCGAAGGCGGCGATCGCGGCGGACACGCAGATCAGCGTCGAACGGCGCCCATGCTTGTCGGCCAGCAGCGCGGCAACGGGAATGGTCAGGCCGAAGAACACCACGGCCACCAGCTGCAGGATCAGGAAGGTCTGGCGCGAGATGCCGAGTGCGGTCGTGCCCCAGCTCAGGGCAAACACCGTCATCAGGTAGAACAGCACGAAGGTCGCCATCGCGATCAAGGTGCCCAGCACCAGTACGCGGGTATGCTGCGTGAGCACTGCCAGCGCCGGCACTTCGACGCGCTCGTTGCGGTCCAGGACCTTCTGGAAATCCGGCGTTTCGGTGATCTTCAGGCGGACATACAGGCCGACCAGCACCAGCAGCGCGCTGGCCAGGAAGGGAATGCGCCAGCCGAAGCCGAAGAATTGCTCATCGCTCAGCGTCTCGCCCAGCAGCAGGAAGGTCGAGCCGGACAGGAAGAAGCCGATCGGCGCGCCCAGTTGCGGGAACATGCCGTACCAGGCGCGCTTGCCCGGCGGCGCATTCTCGGTCGCCAGCAGCACCGCGCCGCCCCACTCGCCGCCCAGGCCCAGGCCCTGGCCGAAGCGGCACAGCGCCAGCAGCAGCGGCGCGGCCATGCCGATCGACGCATAGGTCGGCAGCGCGCCGATGGCCACGGTGGAGAGGCCCATGGTCAGCAGCGCGGCAACCAGCGTCGCCTTGCGCCCTACCCGGTCGCCGAAATGGCCGAACACCGCCGAGCCGATTGGACGCGCGAAGAAAGCGATGGCGAAAGTGGCGAGCGACTGCAGCGTGGCAGCCGTGGCGTCGCCGGCGGGGAAGAACAGCTTGGGGAAGACCAGGACCGCCGCGGTGGCGTAAATGTAGAAGTCGAAGAATTCAATGGTGGTGCCAATCAGGCTGGCAAACAGCACGGTGCCGGGCGAGTTCACGCGGCCGGCGCCGGGGTGGGACTGGGTCATGCGGATTCCTAGGTTGTTGTGATTTTTTCGAATCCTTCGCGAAGCTCGTCTGCATCCTCGGGGCGCACCACGCGGATGATTTCCTTGCCATCGCGCAGGAAGATCATCGTGGGCCACAGTTTGACTCGGAAGGAACGTCCCAGCAGTCGTCCGGGTCCGTCTTCCACCTTGAAGTGCCTGACCGGCTCGTGACCGGAATAGGCTTCAGATAGCAGCGGTTGCGCCGCGCGGCAGTATCCGCACCAGTTGGTGCCAAACTCCAGCAGCGCGGGTCCGCTCAGCGCATCGATCTCGGCGCGGGTAGGCGCCTCGGGCGTATAGGTCTGTTCCATATGCGGCCTCCTGAAGAAGCCACACCTTACCATGCCCGAGGAAGTTGCGCTTAGGCAGTGATTTCCTTGTAACGCGGCACCAGGGTCTTCATGATCAGCCAGGCGGCCAGGTAAGCCAGCGCGCAGAAAGCGAACATGATCATGTAGCCGGTGCTGATCTTGCCCAGGGCGCCGTAGTAGTCGAACAGCCAGCCGCCCACCTTCGAAACCAGCACGCCGCCAATGCCGCCGGCCATGCCGCCGATGCCCACCACGGAAGCGACGGAGCGCTGCGGGAACATGTCGGAGACGGTAGTGAACAGGTTGGCCGACCAGGCCTGGTGCGCCGAGGCGCCAATGCCGATCAGCAGAACGGGAATCCAGTAGCTCGAACCGCCCAGCGGCTGCGCCAGCAGCACCACCAGCGGGAACACGGCGATGCACAGCATGGCTTTCATGCGGCCGTCATACGGGTTCATGCCCTTGTTCATGAAGTAGGCCGGGAACCAGCCGCCGCCGATACTGCCGACCATCGTCATGCTGTACAACACGGCCAGCGGCAGCACGATGTCTTCCTTGCCCATGCCATATTGCGCGGACAAATACTTGGGCAACCAGAACAGGAAGAACCACCACACGCCGTCGGTCAGGAATTTGCCGGACACGAAGGCCCAGGTCTGGCGGTAGCCGAGCAGCTGCATCCAGGACAGTTTCACGCCGGTCGGTGCGGCGGCCGGGCCGGCGGCCACGTCGCTGCGGATATACGCCAGTTCCTCTGCGGTCAGGCGCTTCTGCTTATCCGGCGTGTCGAAGAACATCAGCCAGAAGATCATCCAGATAAAGCCGATGGCGCCGATGATGACGAAGGCCGCCTGCCAGCCCCAGTACAGGGCAATCAGCGGCACGGTCAGCGGGGCCAGGATGGCGCCCACATTGGCGCCGGAGTTGAAGATGCCGGTGGCGAAGGAACGCTCCTTCTTCGGGAAGTATTCCGCGGTGGCCTTGATCGCGGCCGGGAAGTTGCCCGCCTCGCCGATCGCCAGCACGGCGCGCGCCAGCATGAAGCCGGCAATGGACACCGGCACGGCGGCAATGCCGATGGAGCTCAGGATGGAAGCGACGCCCGCGCCCAGCGGAATCGCCGTCGCGTGCATGATGGCGCCGAGCGACCACACGACAATCGCCAGCACAAAGGCGCTGCGGGTGCCCATGCGGTCGACCACGCGGCCGGCAAACAACATCGAAATTGCGTACACGAACTGGAAGACGGCCGTGATATTGGCGTAATCGGTATTCGACCAGCCGAATTCCTTGGACAGGTCCGGCGCCAGCAGGCTCAGTACCTGGCGGTCAAGATAGTTGACCGTGGTGGCGAAAAACAGCAGCGCGCAGATGGTCCAGCGGTATTTACCGACGGCTTGCGCTACGGGGGCGGCCTTGGCGGCGGCGTCGTACTTCCCAATCACTTGTTCGGTCATGGTGTCACTTATCTAATAGTCATCGACACTGCCTGGTCTCCACGGCAGCTTGTATGTCATCGTACAACTGAATCAAGGGGGAATCAAGGAAAATCAATTGGCCTGACCAATTCAAAAATCTGGACTAGCCACATTGCCCGCTTTCTGCCATACTTCAGTCATCAGACAACTCCTCCTTTCAGGAATCCAAATGAACGTCACCCCGCGCCGCATTCAGATGCACGAGAACGACAATGTCGCCATCGTCGTCAATGACGGCGGCTTGCCGGCAGGCTCCGTATTCCCCGATGGCCTGACCCTGGTGGAAGGCGTGCCGCAAGGCCATAAGGTCGCGCTGACAGCCATTCCGCAGGGCGAGCCCATCATCCGCTACAACGTGACCATCGGCCGCGCCGCGCGCGACATCGCGCAGGGCGCCTGGGTCAGCGAACAGCTGGTGGAAATGCCGCCGGCGCGTGAGTTGTCTGATCTGCCGATCTCGAACCGCCTGCAAGCGCCGGCTGCACCACTTGAAGGCTACACCTTCCAGGGTTACCGCAACGAAGATGGCTCCGTGGGCACGCGCAACATCCTCGCCATCACGACCACGGTGCAGTGCGTCTCCGGCGTGGTGGAATTCGCGGTGGAGCGCATCAAGAACGAGCTGCTGCCCAGGTACCCGAACGTGGACGATGTGGTGGGCCTGGAGCATACCTATGGCTGCGGCGTGGCGATCGATGCGCCGAACGCGATGGTGCCGATCCGCACCCTGCACAACATCAGCAAGAACCCGAACTTCGGCGGCCAGGCCATGGTCGTCAGCCTGGGCTGCGAGAAGCTGCAGCCCACCCGCCTGTTCCCGAAAGGCTCCTTCCCCATCATGAAGGAAGGCGAGCCGCCCGTGGTCTGCCTGCAGGACCAGCAGCACGTGGGCTTCATGTCCATGATCGACTCCATCATGAAGACGGCGGAAGCGCAGCTGGAAATCCTGAACAGGCGCCAGCGCGTCACCTGCCCTGCTTCCGACCTGGTGGTGGGCGTGCAGTGCGGCGGCTCGGACGCCTTCTCCGGCGTGACCGCCAATCCGGCCGTGGGCTTTGCCACCGACCTGCTGGTGCGCGCCGGGGCCACCGTGATGTTCTCCGAAGTGACCGAGGTGCGCGACGGCATCGACCAGCTGACTTCGCGCGCCGCGACGCCGGAAGTGGCCGAAGCGATGATCCGCGAAATGGCCTGGTACGACGAATACCTGAAGCGCGGCGGCGTGGACCGCAGCGCGAATACAACGCCGGGCAACAAGAAAGGCGGCCTGTCGAACATCGTCGAAAAGGCCATGGGCTCGATCGTCAAGTCAGGCTCTTCGCCGATTTCCGGCGTGCTGGCGCCGGGCGAGAAGCTGAAGCAGAAAGGCCTGATCTACGCGGCCACGCCGGCCTCCGATTTCATTTGCGGTACGCTGCAACTGGCGGCCGGCATGAACCTGCACATCTTCACCACCGGCCGCGGCACGCCTTACGGCCTGGCCGAGTGCCCGGTGATCAAGGTCGCCACGCGCGACGACCTGGCGCGCCGCTGGCACGACCTGATGGACGTGAACGCAGGCCGCATCGCCAGCGGCGAGGCAACGATTGAGGACATCGGATGGGAGCTGTTCCATCTGATGCTGGAAGTAGCGAGCGGCCGCAAGACCTGGGCCGAACACTGGAAACTGCAAAATGCACTGGTGCTGTTCAACCCGGCCCCCGTGACCTGACCTATAGGAAGAGTAATGAGCAAACCATTCAAACGTCTGCTGCTGACCGGCGCCGCCGGTGGCCTGGGCAAGATCCTGCGCGAGCGCATCAAGCCGTGGGCGGATACCGTGGTGCTGAGCGATATCGGCGACATGGGCGAGGCGCAGGCAGGCGAGGAAATCATCCGCTGCGACCTGGCGGACAAGCAGGCCGTGCTGAAGATGATGGAAGGTGTCGAAGCGATCCTGCACTTCGGCGGCATCTCGACCGAAAACACTTTCGAGAACATCCTCGAAGCGAATATCCGCGGCACCTACAACATCTACGAAGCGGCGCACAAGCATGGCGTGAAGCGCATCGTGTTCGCCAGCTCGAACCACGCCGTGGGCTTCTACAAGCAGACCGATTACATCGACGCCGATGCGCCGACGCGTCCGGACAGCTTCTATGGTATTTCGAAGGTGTTTGGCGAGCAGCTGTCGCGCTATTACTACGACCGCACGGGCATCGAGACGGTGTGCATCCGCATTGGCTCCTCCTTCCCCGAGCCGGCCAACCCGCGCATGCTGGTGACCTGGCTGAGCTACGACGACCTGGTCGAAGCACTGCGCTGCTCCCTGTTCGCGCCGCGCGTCGGCCATACCATTCTGTTCGGCACTTCGAATAATCCGGGCAGCTGGTGGGATAACTCGAAGGCTGCACATATGGGCTTCCGCCCGAAGGACAGCTCGGAACAGTTCAATCACCTGTTCCCGAATTCGGCGGATTACCCGCCAGTGGGCGATCCGAATTCGACGTGGCAGGGAGGGAAGTTCATCGTCGACGGGCCGATGTACAAGGATTGATTCCAGCGCCGCCGACGCGCACACACGGCGGATCAATGATCCGCCCTACGCCGCAACACGAATCGAATTATTGCGGCGCCTGGTCTGTGTTGTCGCGTAGGGCGGATCGTTTGATCCGCCGTGTGTTTGCCGCCGAAACGCATGCACGGCGGATCAATGATCCGCCCTACGCTGCGGTGAGGGCTCGAAAAGGGAGGTCAGCGACGCCCTGGATGCCCGGCCGCAGCGTAATCACGGCGCCAGCCAATTCGCCCGGCTGTGGCTGTCCCGGCACGATGGAAGTCACGAGCAGGGTGCGCAGGTCGTCGCCGCCGAAAGCGCACATTGACGGCTTGGTCATCGGCACATCAAGTCGCATATCCAGCTTGCCCTCCGGCGTAAAGCGCAGGATGCAGCCCGCGTCATTCCCGCAGATCCAGTAGCACCCATCCGCATCCATGGCCGCGCCATCGGGGCGTCCCGGATGCTGCTTCATGTCGACAAACACGCGCTGCCTGGACGGCATGCCGGTCGCGGTATCGAAATCGAACGCCCAGATCAACTGGCTCTGCGGATGCGAATCCGACAGGTACATGGTGCGCCCATCAGGCGACCATGCCAGGCCATTCTGCGTCAACAGTCCCGAAACAACAGGTTCGGACAAGGCGCCATCGTAGCGATAGAGCTGGCCCACGGCCTGCGCCGCCGCCATGTCCATGAACATGGTGCCGGACCAGAAGCGGCCCTGGCGGTCGGTGCGACCATCGTTGAAGCGCTTGCCGGGACCGAGCGTATCGGGCGCAGCCAGCAGCGTGGCTTCGGCACGAGGGCCAGCGCCCAGCGCCAGGCTGAAAATGCCGCTCTCCATGCCCGCAATCAGGCCGCCGCCTTCCATGGCGGCGACGCAGGCGGTCATTTCATGCGACTCCCAACTGCGCAGCGCGCCGCTGGACGGGTCCAGGCGCCAGATGCGGCGTCCCGGAATATCCACCCAGTAGAAAGCACCCTCGCAGGCATTCCAGGTCGGGCTTTCGCCGACGGCGCAAACGAGGTCCCCGACGCGCTCGAAAGCGATCATGCCTGCCTGGCCTGCAGTTCGCCGTTGACGATGCGCGGCACGTTCAGCGGGTTGCCGTCGGCGATCGCTTGCGGCAGCAGGTAGGACGGCACGTCCTGGTAGCTGACCGGACGCAGGAAGCGGTCGATCGCGGTCGCGCCAACGGAGGTGGTGCGGCTGTCCGAGGTGGACGGGAATGGGCCGCCATGCACCATCGCATGGGACACTTCCACGCCGGTCGGGAAACCGTTGAACAGGATGCGGCCGACCTTGCGCTCCAGCGTAGGCAGCAGCGAGCCGGCGATGTCGCGGTCTTCGGCGGTCGCCTGCACGGTGGCGGTCAGCTGGCCTTCCAGGTGCTCGGCGAAGCGCTTCAGGTCTTCGGCCGACTTGGCGCGGATCAGCACCGAGCTTGGGCCGAAGTTTTCATCTTCCAGCGCCGCGGTGGAAAGGAAGGTATCCACATCCACGGAATACAGGTGCGGGCGGGCCTGACAGCCGGCAGCCGGCGCGCCTTGCGCCAGCAGGGTCACGCCGTCCAGCGCGGACAGCTTCTGCACGCCGGACTCATAGGCCTTGTGGATGCCAGGGGTCAGCATGGTAGTGGACGGCTTGGCCTGCACGGCTGCGGCGGCAGCTGTGGTGAAGGCGTCCAGCTCCGGGCTTTCCAGGCCGATCAGCAGGCCCGGGTTGGTGCAGAACTGGCCCGCGCCCATGGTCAGGGAATCGGCGAAGCCTTGCGCCACCTGGGCGCCCTTCTCTTTCAGTGCGCCCGGCAGCAGGAATACAGGGTTAATGCTGGACATCTCGGCGTACACGGGGATCGGCTCCTTGCGCGCGGCAGCGATGCGCATCAGCGCCAGGCCGCCGAAACGGGAACCGGTGAAGCCCACGGCCTTGATGACCGGATGCGCCACCAGGTTGGAGCCGGTCTCGATACCGCCGATCAGCATCGAGAACACGCCTTCCGGCAGGCCGCAGTCGGCAACGGCCTTCTGCACGGCCTTGCCCACCAGCTCGGACGTGCCGAGGTGGGCCGGGTGAGCTTTCACCACGACCGGGCAGCCGGCAGCCAGCGCGGAAGCGGTGTCGCCGCCGGCCACGGAGAAGGCCAGCGGGAAGTTGGAAGCGCCGAACACGGCAACCGGGCCGATGGCGATCTTGCGCATGCGGATGTCCGAACGCGGAGGGGTGCGTTCAGGCAGGGCGGCATCCAGCGTGGCGTTCAGGAACACGCCGTCGCGCACCACCTTGGCGAACAGGCGCAGCTGGTTCACAGTGCGGCCGCGTTCACCTTCCAGGCGTGCTTGCGGCAAGCCGGATTCCTGCATTGCGCGCTCGATCAGCAGCGGGCCGATGGCCATGATGTTGTCGGCGATTTTTTCCAGGAACTGCGCGCGCTGCTCAAGGCCGGTTTCGCGGTAAGTGTCGAAAGCCGCAGCGGCGAGGCTGCAGGCTTGTTCCAGGTCAGCGGCGCCGGCCATGCCGAAGGGCGGATCGATTTCCACGTTACGGGAAGGATCGATTGCCTTCATCTGGCCTTCGCGGCCCATGACTGCCTTCTGTCCAATTACCATTTCACCGGCGATGTGCATTGCTTGCTCCTTAGTTTTTCATTGTGCGCCTTGGGCGCGGATCAGTTTGTCCAGCATTGCGCACTCTTCCTCGGTCAGGTCGCTCAGCGGAGCGCGGACCGGGCCTGCGTCGTGGCCGACCAGGCGGGCGCCGGCCTTGACGATCGATACCGCGTAGCCTTGCTTGCGGTTGCGGATCGCCAGGTACGGCAGGAAGAATTCGTCCAGCAGACGGTTGGTCGTTGCGTGATCGTCCTTCGCGATGGCGTGGTAGAAGTCCATGGCCAGCTTGGGCATGAAGTTGAACACGGCGGAGGAATACACCGGAACACCCAGGGCCTTGTAAGCTGCTGCATACACTTCCGCCGTCGGCAGGCCGCCCAGATACGAGAAGCGGTCGCCCATCTTGCGCCAGATCGATACCATCAGTTCGATGTCGCCGATGCCGTCCTTGAAGCCGATCAGGTTCGGGCAACGGTCAGCCAGAATTGCCAGCGAATCCGGGGTCAGGCGGCATGCACCGCGATTGTAGACCACAACGCCGAAGTCCACAGAAGCGCAAACTTCTTCCACGTGCTTGATCAGGCCTTCCTGGCTTGCTTCGGTCAGGTAGTGCGGCAGCAGCAGCACGCCGTGGGCGCCCTGGCGCTCCGCTTCCTGGGCGAACTTGATGGCCGCGCGGGTCGGGCCGCCGGCGCCGGCCAGGATCGGCACTTTGCCGCGGCAGGTGTCGACGGCGGTCTTGATGATTTCCGGATATTCCTCATGGGTCAGCGAGAAGAACTCGCCGGTGCCGCCGGCCGCGAACAGGGCGGAGGCGCCATATGGTGCCAGCCATTCCAGGCGCTCGATATAGCCCTTCTTGTTGAAGTTGCCTTCGGCGTCGAAGTCGGTCACCGGGAAGGACAGCAGGCCAGCGGACAGGATTTTTTTCAGGTCTTGCGGATTCATGGCGTCTCCAAAGGGTCGCGGGTTAAGTTGTATGGCATCGTACAAGTATCCTCGCGACGCTGCAAGGTTTTTTTACGGCAGCGCTACAAAATCAGGC
>DASWYX010000252.1:0-6530 GCA_036404755.1 Pseudoduganella sp. | reverse complement strand
ACCTGCCGGGCAGTTATGCCGAGAAGGCGCCGGCCGATGCGCTGTCGGAGAAAGCGGCACAGCAAGTGCTCGCTTACTGCGCCGATGCCGACTTCCGCTTCGACCTGCCGCTGGCCCGCCTCGGCAGCGATTTCCAGCGCCGCGTGTGGGACACCATCTGCGAAATCCCGCGCGGCGAGCTGCGCACCTACGGCGAACTGGCCAAACACCTCGGTTCGCATCCGCGCGCCGTGGGACAGGCTTGCGGCGCCAATTACTTCCCGCTGGTGATTCCCTGCCACCGCGTGACGGCCGCCCAGGGCCTGGGCGGCTTTGCCGGCGACGATGACCAGAACGGTTTCACGCTGGGCGTGAAGCGCTGGCTGCTGGCGCACGAGGGTCACCAAGAGTATCAATGGCAGCAGACAACCTTGCTCTGATCGACGAGTTCGTCGACAGCCTGTGGCTGGAGGATGGGCTGTCGAAGAATTCCCTGGATGCCTATCGGCGCGACATGCGCCTGTTCGCGCGCTGGCTGGAAGTGGCGCGGCCGTCGGTGGGCAGCCTGCTGAGCGTGACTACGCCCGATATCGACGCCTACTTCGCGGCGCGGCACGAACAGACCAAGGCCAGCTCATCCAACCGGCGGCTGTCGGTCCTGAAGCGCTTCTATCAGCTGGCGCTGCGGCAAAAGCACATCAGTGAAGACCCGTGCCTGAAGCTGTCCTCGGCCAAGCAGCCGCTGCGCTTCGTCAATACGCTGAGCGAAGGACAGGTGGAGGCGCTGCTGGCGGCGCCGGACTTGCGCACGCCGCTGGGCATCCGCGACCGCACCATGCTGGAACTGATGTATGCCAGCGGACTGCGCGTGTCGGAACTGGTGGCGCTGAAGACGCTCGAGCTCAGCATGAACGATGGCGTGCTGCGCATTACGGGCAAGGGCTCGAAAACCCGCCTGGTGCCTTTTGGCGAGCAGGCGCGGCTGTGGATCGAGCGCTACCTGCGCGAAGCGCGCGGCGCCATCCTCGACGGCCAGCAGGACGATGCCCTGTTCGTGACCGGACGCGGCGGGCCGATGACGCGCCAGATGTTCTGGGTCGTCGTGAAGAAATGTGCGCAAAAGGCAGAGATAACGGCGCCGTTGTCGCCGCACACGCTGCGCCACGCCTTCGCCACCCATCTGCTCAATCATGGTGCAGACTTGCGCGTGGTGCAGCTGCTGCTCGGCCACTCCGATATATCGACGACGCAAATCTACACGCATGTTGCGCGCGAACGGCTGAAGCATTTACATGCGGCACATCATCCTCGCGGCTGAAAATTTGCGCTAATGTATGCCTTAGGAGGTCACAGCCATGGCGAAGACGAATTTCCAGTATGAAAAACGGCAGCGCGAGTTGGAAAAGAAGCGCAAGCAGGAAGAAAAAGCCAAGCGCAAGCTCGAAGCCAAGAACCATCCCGCCTCCGAGCAGGAGGCTGATGAAGCCGGCTACGAAACGCGCGAAACCGACACCACCGCGCCCGAATAAATGCCAAGGGGTCAGGCAAGTGCCTGACCCCTTGGCAGAAATAAGCCGCCGTTACGTCCGCGCAGCGCGTGGACAGCTCGGGCGAACCGGTTACGCGACCTCGGCCACGTTGTCCTTCTCCACGGCAACCGGACCGGCTTCCGGGTTGTTGCGCCGCAGCCAGCGCCGAACGCGCTTGCCCCAGCTATCCAGATATGTGTAAGCGACCGGTACCACCACAAGGGTGAGCAGGGTGGACGTGATCACGCCGCCAATCACGGCGCGGCCCATCGGCGCCTGCGTTTCGCCACCGTCGCCCATGCCGATCGCCATCGGCAGCATGCCGAAGATCATGGCCAGCGTCGTCATCAGGATGGGCCGCAGGCGCACCTGGCCGGCGGCCATGATGGCGTCGCGCTGGCTCATGCCCTCGCGCTGGCCATGGTTGGTGAAGTCCACCAGCAGGATCGCGTTCTTGGTCACGAGGCCCATCAGCATGATCACGCCGATCACGGAAAACACGTTCAGCGTGGAGCCGGTAACCAGCAGCGCCACCAGCACGCCGATCAGCGACATCGGCAGCGACATCATGATCGCGATCGGCTGCAGGAAGCTGCCGAACTGCGAGGCCAGCACCAGGTAGATGAAGATCACGGCGATGCTCAGGGCGGTAATGGCGCCGTTCATGGTTTCAGCCATCTGCTGCGCATTGCCCGCCACGTCGAAACGCACGCCGTCAGGCAGCTTGATCGAGTCGATCGCCTTCTTGACGTCGGAGTCGACGTCGCCGGCAGGCCGGCCTTCGGTGGCGGCAAAGATCGCCACGCGGCGCTGCAAGGCCTGGCGCTTCAGCACCTGCGGGCTGAAGGAGGGGACGAAGCTGACCACCTGGCGCAGCGGCACCATCACCGGGTTGCCGTTCGCATCGGTCTTGCTCGAAGCGATCGACAGGTCGGCCAGGTCCATCACACGCTGGCGTCCCGACTTCGGCAGCTGCACATTGACTTCGTAGTTCTGGCCATCCTTGGCCAGCCAGTAGCTCACCTGCTCGCCGCCGACGAAGGGCCGCAGTGCTGCGCCGATCTGCTGCACGGTCAGTCCCAGGTCGCTGGCCAGTTCATTATTGATCTTGACCATGGTGGACGGGCTGGCGCCTTCCTGGCTGTATTCCAGGTCGGCCACGCCGCGGATCTTGCGCATCTTGCCCATCAACTCCTTCGCCGTCGCGTCCAGCTTCGCTTCATCGGTACCGAGGATGGCAATGAAGATCGGCTTGTTCCCGGCGGACATCGTAATGCCCGGCACGGAAGCCAGCCTTGCGCGCATGGCTTTCTCCAACTGCTGCTGCGTGCGGCGGTGCGTCTTGTGCGCATCGGTCAGGCGCATATTGATCTCGGACGTGTGGCGGCCCTGCCAGGTCACGACATTGGACTGCATGGTGTCGATTTCCGGGAACTCCGCCTTCAGGATCTGCTCGACCTGCAGCGTCTTGGCCGAGTTGTATTCCAGGCTGGAGCCGACCGGCACCTTGAACACCAGGTTGATCCAGCCCTGGTCCGTTTCCGGGAACATCTCGCCGCCGATCTTCGGCACCAGCAGCAGGCTGCCGGCGAACACGGCGAAGGCAATTGCCAGCGTGGTCTTGCGCCAGTTCAGTGCAACCGCCAGCACCTTGCCATACAGGACGTGCAGCTTTTCCACCTGGTGTTCGATGCCCTCCATGATGCGGCCCAGCCACGGCACATACTTGAAGCGGTCCTTGACCGGGTCGTGCCACACGGAGGACAGCATCGGGTCCAGCGTGAACGAGACGAACAGCGAGACCATCACGGCCACCGCCACCGTCACGCCGAACTGCAGGAAGAAGCGGCCGATGATGCCGTCCATGAAGGCGACCGGCACGAACACGGCGACAATGGCGAAGGTGGTCGCCATCACGGCCACGCCGATTTCATTGGTGCCGTCTTCCGCCGCCTGGCGGTGATGCTTGCCGAAGCCCAGGTGGCGCACGATGTTCTCGCGCACCACGATGGCATCGTCGATCAGCAGGCCTATGCACAGGGACAGCGCCATCAGCGTGAGGAAGTTCAGCGTG
The DNA here is from genome assembly GCA_036404755.1 of Pseudoduganella sp. Taxonomy (GTDB): domain Bacteria; phylum Pseudomonadota; class Gammaproteobacteria; order Burkholderiales; family Burkholderiaceae_D; genus Rugamonas. The sequence continues at coordinate 2,948 of DASWYX010000252.1, read as the reverse complement.
AAGCCGAAGGCTTTCATGGCGATGAAGCTGGCCAGCACGGCGATCGGCAAGGTCAGGCCGGTGATGATGGTCGAACGCCAGGAGTGCAGGAAGAGGAAGACGATCACCATCGTCAGCACGGCGCCTTCGATGATGGTGCGCTTGACGTTGTCGACCTGGCTTTGCACGCGGTCGGACTGCGAATCGACCACGCGCACCTTGATGTCCGGCGGCAGCGTCTTCTGCATTTCCTCGGCCACCTTGATGATGCCGCGGCCCACTTCGACCACGTTCGCATCCTGCACCTTGGTCACCTGCAGCGAGATGGCGCGCTTGCCGTTGACGCGCGAGATGGATTCCTCCTCCGCCTCGCCATCGAATACTTCGGCCACCTGGTCCAGGTAGACCGGACCATTGGCGCGGCGTGCCACGATGATCTTGTTGAAGTCGGAGGCGTCTTTCAGCTTGCCTTCCACGCGCACCAGGTCCTCGTGCACATCGTGCGTGATGCGGCCGGCGGGCAGGTTGGTGTTGGAATTCTGGATGGCGCGGATCACTTCATCCACGCCCACCCCATGCGCCGTCATTTCATTGGGCTTCAGGCTGACCTGCAGCTGGCGCTTGGTGGTGCCGAACACGCGCACCTGGCCCACGCCGGGCACGCCCTGGAAGCGCTTGGCCAGGATCTGGTCCGTCATCGTGGACAGTTCGCGCAGGCTGCGCGTATCGGAACTGATGGTCAGGTGGACGATGGGCTGGTCGTTCTCGCCTTCGGCGCGCGCAATGAAGGGGTCCTTCGCTTCACGCGGGAAGCGCGGGCGGACGAGGGCAATCTTGTCGCGCACATCCTGCATCGCGCGGTCCATATTGGTGCGCAGTTCGAATTCAACGTAGACGCCGGACTTGCCTTCCCAGGAGTTGGCGCGGATCGTCTTTACGCCGCTGACGGTGTTGACGATGTCTTCGATGGGTCGCGTGATGTCGTTCTCCACCGCTTCCGGCGAAGCGCCCGGATACTGCACTTCGATGGCGGCAAAGGGGAACTGCACATTGGGCATGCTTTCCACGCCCAGCTTCTTGTACGAAGCGATGCCGAGCACCATCAAGGCCACCATCACCATGGTGGCAAAGACGGGCTGGCGGATCGAGATCTTCGTGATCCACATGGTCTCAGCCCCGCACCGGCGACGCCGGCTTGTTCTGCGCCGTGCTGGCGGCAGGGGCGGACATCTTCACCCTGGCGCCCGGTTTCACGCCTTCCAGCTTGGCGATGATGATATTGGCGCCGCTGGCGACACCTTCCGTCACCTGCACATAGCCCTCATCCTCGTTGCGCAAGCCGACGGTGATCGGGCGCGCCACCACCTTGCCATCGACGATCTGGTAGACGAACTGCTTGCCATTCTCCTCGCGCAGCGCGGCCAGCGGTACCACCGGCGCTTCGGCACTGCGTTCGGTGGTGATGCTGCCCTTGGCGAACATGCCGCCGCGCAGGGCGCCGTCCGGATTGGCCACGCTGATATAGACCAGCATGGCGCGCGAGCCGGTTTCCGTGGTCGGATTGATGCGCGCAACCTTGCCGGTGAAATCGAGGCCGGCGAAGCCATCGACCCGGAAGTGCACTTCCTGGCCCGGCTTCACGCGCGGGATCTCGGTGGTCGGCACCTGGGCTTCCAGCGTCAGCTCATTGAGGCTGACGATGGTGTAGACCGGCATGTCAGGCGCGACTTTGTCGCCCGCCTGAACATGACGTTTGGCGACGATTCCGCTGATGGGCGCGCGGATCACGCTGTCGTTCAGCGCGATGCGGGCGATCTCCACCATGGCGGATGCGGATTTGAGGGAGGCCCGGGCCAGGTCGACCGAGTTGGACATACCGTCGTAATTCGTTTGCGAAATGTATTTCTGCCCCAGCAGGGTGCGCGCATTGGCCTCATTCTTGCGCGCCAGCTCCAGCTTGGCCTGGGCTTCGTCCAATATGGCCTGCTGCTGTTGCAGGCGTGCCTTCAGGTCCGCCTGGTCGAGCCGCACCAGCACCTGGCCGGCCTGCACGGCCGTGCCTTCGCGCACGCCGGACTCATGCACTTCGCCGGATACCTTGGAGCGGATCGTGGCCTGCGCCACCGGCGCCAGTGAGCCGGACAGCGGCAGGCTGACGGCGAGCGCCCGCGTGCTGATCGCGGTCACGTCGGCACTGGCCAGTTCATAGACGGGGTCCTTGGGAGCGGCCTTGGCCGCCGGTTGCGCTGCGGAGGGCTTGGACTGGGCCTTCATGACCGTCCATCCTCCACCCGCCAGGGCCAGCACCACGACCCCGATCAGGGGTGCGCGCCAGCGGAGGCGGGATTTCAGGGGCAGGGTTATCGTATTCATTGTTGACTCATTTGTAAGAGTTGCCCGCTGCCTGCGGAATGGGATGGTCACACTTTATGTATTCACAAGGGGAGCAACCACGGGTATGCGATGAAGCGTGAAAAGCGACGGATGAAATGCAGAAAGCAAGGATGAAGCGCTCTATTGATCCAGGTCAAAGGGTATTGCGAGGACGGCGACAACAATGATGGAATGGGCCCGTCAGACTATCTTCCTGCTATCTCCCCGACGCTGCCTCCCGCGCTCACGGCGCTGGAGCTGGTGGCGCGTATCGTTTCCGCTCTTGAGTCCACGCCGCTGGTGGCCGTGTGCAGCATCGACCGCGAGGGCGTGGTGCGCTTCTGCAATGCCTATTGCGCGGACTTGTGCGGGCTGCCCAGTGAGCAGGTGATCGGCCGCAAGCTGGCCGAGCTGCAGTCACGCGGCGAGCGGCAGGAAGAGCACGAGCGCATGCTGGCTGAAGTCTGGCGCAGCGGCCGTGTGGGGCCGGCCGGCGACTGGCTGGTGCGCACGGCCGGCGGCCGGGAGCTGTGCCTGAATTCGGTGAAAATACCGGTTCCGCATGGCAGCCAGATGGACCAGGTCGTCTGCATGGA
>DASWYX010000251.1:0-5131 GCA_036404755.1 Pseudoduganella sp. | reverse complement strand
GCGCAACCGCCACAGCGGCAGGCGCGTCCGTTTCCTGCTGCGTGGCGACGGCGGTATCGGCGGCCGGCGCGTCGGCCGGCGTGGGCTGGGAAATGCGGCTGGCGGCTTTTTCGATAATGCTCACGATGACTCCTTCGGCCGCTCAGGCCTGGCGCAACAGGGTAAAGGCCATCACGCCACCATATGCGGTGAACAGGGTGGCCACGGCAACGCCAAAGGCGTACAGGCGGCGCTTGCGCGCGACCTTCTGGCGCTCGGTCCAGTTCATGCCGATGCTGCCCAGGATCGGCATATTGGTCACTTCGCGCAGGCTGTTCTGGCTGAGGAAGGTCGGACGGATCTGGCTCAGCAGCAATGCGGTGCCCAGGCCCGCCAGCAGCGCGCCGCCGAAGACCAGCGAATACAGGCGCACGCGGTTGGGACCGATCGGCGTCACCGGCGCGGTGGGCGGGTCCACCACGCGGAAGCTCATCATGTCGGTCGCCGAGCTGAGGTCGCCGGACAGCTTGGCCGACTCGCGGCGCTGCACCAGCTTCTCGTAGTTTTCCTTGTTGATCAGGTAGTCGCGGTTCAGCTGGGACAGCTGGGCTTCCACTTCCGGCGCGGCCGTGCTCATCGAGCGCAGGCGGCCCAGGCGCGACTGGTATTCGGCGACGCGGATCTTCAGCGCCGCCACCCGTGCTTCCTCGGCGGACAGGGCCACGTTCAGCTGCTGCAGCATCGGGCTATAGCCGGCGCCCGGGTCGCTGCTGCGCACCTGCTTCTTGGCTTCTTCCCGCTTGCGCTCTTCCAGCTGGGCGATCAGGCGCTTGGAGGCGACGATGTCCGGATGCTCCTCGGTGTATTGCATGCGCAACGCATCCAGCTGCTTTTCAATGCTGGAAATGCGCGCATCGATTTCCGGATTGGCCGGCAGCGCTTCCGACTTGCCGCCGATCGGGGCCATGTCTTCGCCGGTAATCTGGCGCTTGATGGCGTTGCGCGACTGCTCCGCTTCGGCCAGCTCCAGCTGGGCGGCGTTGAGCTTGTCGGCCAGCTCGCCATAGGTGCCGCTGTAATCGGCGCCGCCGCGCGGCAGCATGCCGATATTGCGGATCTTGAATTCCTTGAGTGCGTTTTCGCCGGCGGCCAGGCGCTCTTCATACATCTTGATCTGGTCGTCGATGAACTGGACCGCCTTCTCGGAATCCTGCTTCTTGCCGCCGAAGCTGCCCTCCACGAAGATGGTCAGCAGCGACTGCACCACGTCCTTGCCCAGCTTCGGATTGGCATTGTTGTAGGCGATCGTGTAGATGTCGTCGCGCTCGGTGCCGCTCATGCGGATCTGCGACATCAGCTCGTCGACCTGCTTTTCATGTTCCTTCGGGGTGCGCGCCTTGATATCCAGGTCCACCATGCGCAGCACGCGTTCCACGTTTGGGCGGCTGATCAGGGTGCGGCGCATGAACATCACCTGCTGCTCCACGTTCGGCATGGTCGTCATGCCGGACATCAGCGGCTTCAGGATGCTCTGCGTGTCGACATACACGCGGGCCGAGGCCTGGTAGTCGTTGGGTAGCTGATACACCACAATCCAGCCAATGATTGCGACCACCCAAGTAATGATCACTGCGTACCAGCGATACTTTCCGATTGCTTTCAGAAAGGTCAAAAGCAAGGCCATCAATTCTGCCATCTCGTTCACCACCCCTTTGTGCAGCCGGTCCGAAAAGCCCCGGCGCGGCTGCTTTTAATATTGCTTAAATTACATCTAATCACTATCATACAGCAGAAATACCTGTGCGTTGCAGTAAATTTATCCCCAATGTTGGGTACTGACATCTAGAAACTTAATTTGTTTTCCGGCAAGCACTATAAGTGTGCGGAAAACCCCACAAGGATTGCTTCCATGAATCGTTTTCGCCGTTTGCTGTTGGCTGCCTGCGTCACCTTGCCATTTGCAAGTAACGGCGCCGAACTGCCGCGCACCATCGCGGCCGTGAAGCCGTCCGTCGTCGGGATCGGCACCATGCTGCGCACGCGCAGCCCGGCCATCGTGTTTACCGCCACCGGCTTCATCGTGGGCGACGGCCTCAGTGTGATTACCAACGCCCACGCGCTGCCCGACAATATGGACAGCATGGAGACCCTCGGCATCGTCACGGGCACCGGCGACAACCTGCAATTTCGCCCCGCCAGCGTGGAGGGCGTCGACCGCCAGCACGATCTGCTGCACCTGCGACTGTCGGGCGCGCCGATGCCGCCCCTGCAGCTGAGCGGCGACACGCCGGAAGAGGGCCGACTGCTGGCCTTTACCGGCTTCCCGCTGGGCATGATGCTGGGCCTGACGCCCGTCACCCACCACGCCATGCTGTCGGCCATCACGCCCATCGTGCTGCCGACCGTCGGCGCGTCGCGGCTGCAGGCGCGCGCCATCGCCCAGATCAAGCGCGGCGCGCCCTTCCTGATTTACCAGCTGGACGGCACCGCCTACCCGGGCAACAGCGGCAGCCCGGTCTACAACCCGGACAATGGCCAGGTCGTCGGCGTCATCAATATGACACTGATCAAGGGCCTGAAGGAAAGCGCGATCAGCGCCCCCAGCGGCATCAGTTATGCAATTCCCGTCACTCATGTGCGCGAGCTGTTGCAACTGGAACCGCCCAAAAAATAATCGGATTGCCGCCAAGACTCATGGTATAAAATAAGCATGCTAAAAAGAAAATTAATAAATATTTCCGTGCAGCACCAAAGTTGCCCTAGCCGGGACCCAAAACACAGGAGAAAGTCGTGAAAACTCTGCAAAACAAGCTGTTCCGAACTCTGGCGCGCACTGCCGTCGTACTGGGTGCGCTGGCTCTCGGCGGCTGCTCCATGCTGCGCGGCAGCTCCGGCCCTGCCCCGGTGGCAGGTCCTGAACCGACCTCGGACTATCTGATCGGTCCGGGCGACAGCATCAACATTAATGTGTGGCGCAATCCGGAAGTGTCGCAGACCGTGCCGGTGCGTCCGGACGGCAAGATCACTACTCCGCTGGTCGAGGATCTGCAGGCCAGCGGCAAGACGTCCACCGAACTGGCGCGCGATATCGAGAAAGCGCTGTCGAAATACATCCAGCAACCGGTCGTCACCGTCATCGTGACCGGCTTTGTCGGCACCTACGGCGAACAGATCCGCGTGATCGGCCAGGCTGCCAAGCCGCAGGCGCTGTCGTACCGCCGCGATATGTCGCTGATGGATGTATTGATTGCCGTCGGCGGTGTTACTGAGTTCGCAGCGGGTAACAAGGCTACGATCATCCGCAATGTGGACGGCAAACAGCAGCAGTTTATCGTACGGTTGAACGATCTGATCAAGGATGGTGACATTTCCGCCAATGTTCCGATGCGTCCAGGCGACATTCTTATCATCCCGGAAAGCTTCTTCTGAGCTTTTGCCACCGCCAGTGTCGGGTTTTCTTACAACCCGCGCTAAGATAGGGTCTGAAACGGTGGATTGACCCTGGTCAATACGCCCAAGCCTTTGATTTTCAAGGCTGGGCGGCGGGCCTACCGGCAGTGGAACGGGAATTGCTTAACAAGTAGGAAACAGGCGAGCTGCGAGCTCTCCGACAATTCGACTAAGGGATAACGACGTGGCCAACCAACAACAGCCTGGAGACAGCGCCGCAAGGCTGGCGCCTTTGTCGCCGACAGGCGCTGCCCGCCGCCGCTTCGCGCGCGCCGGCGCGACCGCTTCCGGCGTACTGCTTACACTCCAAAGCGCGCCGGCAATGGCGCAAGTCATCTGCACCGCACCTTCCGGTTCCCTGTCCAATGGACCGACCAGCACCCAGCCCGGCGTGGGCACCGCGACGTGCCAGGGTGTACAACCGAGCGGCTGGGCGACCACCACCAAGACCTGGCCCGGCAGCTTCACCAAGAACACCCGCTTCGGCGACATGTATACCTGCGGCGGCGCGCTCGCCAATACCAAGCTGATCGACCTGCTGACGAAAGTGAACGCCACTGCCGACATCAACGAAGTGGCCAAGTACATGATCGCCGCCAAGCTGAATGTGCTGGCGCTCAAGTCCAGCTTCCAGAACGTGGGCATGCTGAATACGATCTGGGCCGAGTTCCTCAAGAATAACAGCTATGTCCCCATGGCCGGCGTCGCGGCCTGGGATGGTGCGAAGCTGGTCGATTACTTCAATCGCACAATGCCTAACGCCACATGATGTTGCCGTGGCGTCTCCTGCCCGGCCAGATGCTGCTGCATCGGAGCTGGGGCGAGGAGACGGTGATCTATAACGATGTGACAGGCGCCACCCACCTGCTGGATGCCGGCGCCCTGGAACTGCTGACCGCCTTGCGCGACGGCAGCGTGTCGGCCGACGAACTGGCCGACCCCGACGTGATCAAATTGCTGGACCAGCTGGCCCGGCTGGAGCTGGTGGAAGCATGCTGACCGTCGCGTCCCTCAGTCGCAGCGAACTGGCGGCGCGCCTGGCCGGCGACGGCATCCGCTTGCGCACCGGCCGCTTTACCGCGCGCCTGCAAGCCGACATCCCCGCCATCACCGAGGGCATCGCCCTGCTCTACCCCGACTATGTGCTGGAGCCGGACGATGCCTTCGCCGATTTCCACCTGCAGATTGCGCGCCCCTGGTCCGTGCGCCGCTGGTTCCGTCCCCAGATCGAACTGCTGTACGACGGTCGCAAGCTGTTCCAGCCGCTGCCCCTGCCGCAGGCGCTGCCGGTGTTCGAGTGGGGCTTGAACTGGTGCGTGTCCAGCCGCGCCCACCGCTACCTGATGGTGCACGCCGCCGTGATGGAAAGGGATGGCCGCGCCCTGATCCTGCCGGCGCCGCCCGGTTCCGGCAAGAGCACGCTGACGGCGGCCCTGGTGGGCCGCGGCGGCTGGCGATTGCTGTCGGATGAACTGACGCTGCTGGACCTGGACGACATTAGCGTCGTGCCGAACCCGCGTCCCGTCAGCCTGAAGAACCAGTCGATCGACGTGATCCGCCGCTACGTGCCGGACGCCGTGCTCAGCCCGGCCGTGCGCGACACCGTCAAGGGGACGGTGGCCCATATGCGCGCGCCGGCGGCCAGCGTGGCGCGCAGCCACGAGCCCGCCCTGCCGGCCTGGGTCATCTTTCCCAAATACGA
>DASWYX010000250.1:0-5101 GCA_036404755.1 Pseudoduganella sp. | reverse complement strand
TGCCGCGCCTGGTGCTGGGCGGCGGCAGCAATCTTCTGCTGACCGGGGATTTTCCCGGCTTGGTTTTGCATATTTGTCTCGAAGGACGCGAGCTGTTGGCCGGCGACGCCGGCCACCATCATGTGCGCGCGGCGGCGGGCGAGAACTGGCATGAGTTCGTGCAATGGACGCTGGCGCAGGGTGTGGGCGGGCTGGAGAACCTGTCGCTGATCCCTGGTACCGTAGGCGCGGCGCCTATCCAGAATGTGGGGGCCTACGGCGCCGAAACCAAGGATGTTTTCCTGTCGCTGACGGCCTTCGATCCGGCGTCGGGCGAGACGGTGGAGATGGATGCGGCGGCATGCCGCTTCGGCTATCGCGATTCCGTCTTCAAGCACGAGGGACGCGAGCTGATCATCGTGGACGTGCGCTTTGCGCTGCCACGGGCGTGGCAGCCTAACCTGCGCTATGCGGAACTGGCGAATGCGGTGGCGGAGCAGGGCTTGTCCGCACCCACGCCGCAGCAGGTGGCCGATACGGTGATCGCGATCCGCCGCCGCAAGCTGCCGGACCCGGCGCAGATCGGCAATGCCGGGAGCTTCTTCAAGAATCCGGTGGTCAGCGCCGAACATTGCGCGCGCTTGCTGCAGCAGTTTCCTGCGCTGGTGCATCATGCGCAGGCGGATGGGTCGCAGAAGCTGGCGGCCGGTTGGCTGATCGATCAGTGCGGGTGGAAGGGGCGCTCACTCGGGGCGGCCGGGGTGTATCCGAAACAGGCGCTGGTGCTGGTGAATAATGGCGGGGCTTCCGGAGCGGATGTGCAGCGGCTCGCCGCGGCGATCCAGGCAGATGTAGCGACGCGGTACGGCGTGCGGCTGGAGCCGGAGCCGGTGTTCGTTTAAGCACGGCGGATCGAATGATCCGCCCTACGCACCTCGTCAAATCACCGAATGCCACCCGTGTAGGGCGGATCATTGATCCGCCGTGGCGGTCACGCGGCGGATGAGGGAATCGACGCGGCGTCGATGGCGCGGTTACGGCCGGCCCGCTTGGCGGCGTAAAGGGCCTGGTCGGCCGCGCCGATGAGGTCTGCGGCCGAAAACGGCTTGGCCGGCACCATGGTCGCCACGCCGATCGACAGCGTCACCACCCCATACAACGCCCCGCGGTTCTCGATCGCCAGCTGCTCCATGGTCTGCACGCAGGCGCGCGCCACGGACAAGGCGCCGGTGGGTTCGGTATCGGGCAGGATGATGGCGAATTCCTCGCCGCCATAGCGCGCCACCAGGTCGGCCGGGCGCCGCAGGTGTTCGGTCAGCACGGCGGCAGCGCGCTTAAGGCAATGGTCGCCCGCCGGATGGCCGTAGGTATCGTTGAAATTCTTGAACCAATCGACATCGCACATCAGCAGCGACAGCGGCGTGCGTTCGCGCTGCCCGCGCTGCCATTCCAGCAGCAGGGATTCGTCGAAGCGGCGGCGGTTGGCGATGCCGGTCAGCCCGTCCAGGGCGGCCAGCTTCTGCAGCTCGACATTGGCTGCCGCCAGTTGCTGCTGGCTCTCGCGCAGGAAGCGGAAAGCCTGGTCGCGCTGCAGGCGGCTGATATGGGCGTCCGAGTGATAGCGCACACGCGCCAGCATTTCCAGCCGGTCCGGCAGCTTCACGAGGTAGTCGTTGGCGCCCGTGGCAAAGGCGTGCGCCTTCAGCTTCGGATCTTCGCGGGCGGACAGCACCAGCACCGGCACATGCTCCAGCGCCTCGCAGGCGCGGTACTGGCGCAGCAGCTCGAAGCCGTCCGAGCCGGGCATGACAAGGTCCTGCAGGATCACGGTGGGCTGCAGTTCGATCGCGCATTGCAGTGCATTGGCGGCATCGGTGACAAAGTGGAATTCGATATCTTCCGTATCGGCCAGCATGCGTCGCAGGGCTTCAACGATGATCAGCTGGTCGTCGACCAGCAAAACGCGCACTTTGAACTTGGTAAGGGTGTTTTCCGTGTCCGGACTTTCCAGGGACATTCCGTCTCGCTCTACTTAATGGTTCTTGCCCCCTATCGTGCTGCGCAGGAAGGGGCCGATCTTCTCCAGGGGCAGGACCATTTGCGCCGCGTCGATTTCGATGGCCGCGCGCGGCATGCCGAAAACGGCGCTGCTGGCCTGGTCCTGTGCGACCGTGGTCTTGCCTGCGCGACGCAGCGCCAGCAGGCCTTCGGCGCCGTCGCGCCCCATGCCCGTCAACAGCACGCCAATGGCGTCCTGCTTCCAGTTCTGGGCCACGCACTGGAAGAACACGTCCACCGAAGGGCGGTACGCGTAATCCCTAGGATTTGCATCGTAAACCAGATGTAGCGATTCATCCAGTACAAGATGGTCATTGCTCTTGGCGACCATCACCATGCCGCCCTGCAGCATGTCGCCGTGCTCGATGGCGCGCACCGGCACGACCAGTTGCTCGCCCAGCCATTTGGCGAAATGGTCGGCAAAGTTTTCATCGATGTGCTGCACGATGACGACGGCGCATCCGGGGGGCGGCGTCCAGGCGGCCAGGGTCTTGGCGACCGCCATCGGGCCGCCGGTGGAGGCGCCGATGGCGACCAGCATGTTCAGCGGAGCATCGCGGTGCTCGGGGAGGGCGCGGCGCTTGGGCTGCATGGACTGGGAGCCGCCGCTGTGGCGGATCAGGCTATCCATCGTTTTCAGCTTGTGCAGCAGTTCGGCGTCGCCGCCCGCCTTGCCCTGCAGGATGGGCGTGGCCGTGACGTCCAGGGCGCCGGCGCCGAGGGCGCGGAAGACCTGGTTCACATTGTCCTTGGGCTGGGCGGTCACGATCAGGATGGCGCAGGGCGACTCTTCCATGATCCGGCGCGTGGCTTCCACGCCATCCAGCTGTGGCATGTTCAGGTCCATCAGCACCAGGTCGGGACGGTTTTCGGCGCACAGGCGTACCGCTTCGGCGCCGGTGCGCGCGATCCACAACACCTGGTGTTCGTGGGTGCTGGCGATCACGCGGCGCAGGGCTTCCGCCGCCATGGCGACGTCGTTGGCGATCCCGATTTTCATCGGTAGGCGTCCCCGATAAGGTCCGTGACTGCGTCCAGCAGCGTCTCGTCGTGGAAGCTGCCCTTGGTCAGGTAGTAATCGGCGCCCGCAGCCAGGCCGCGGGCCCGGTCTTCGGGCCTGTCCTTGTACGACACGATCATCACGGGCAGCTTGTGCAAGTGCAGGTCCTTCTTGATCAGGTTGACCAGCTCGATGCCATCCATGCGCGGCATGTCCACGTCGGTGATGACGAGGTCATAGTCGGCGCTGCGCACCACGTTCCAGCCATCCATGCCATCGATGGCAATGTCCACTTCAAAGCCGCGGCCGACCAGCAGCTTGCGCTCCATCTCGCGCACGGTCAGCGAGTCGTCCACGACAAGAATCCGTTTCATTTTACGCCGTTCCGCCAGGTCGGCGCGCGCAAGCTGATGCAGCCCGCCCTCGTTGAGCAATTTTTCGATGGAAATCAGGAGGTCCGGCACGTCCAGGATCAGCACCGGTTCGCCGTCATCGAGCAGGGCGGCGGCGCTGATATCGCGCATCTTGCCGAAGATCGGATCGATGGCCTGCACGGCCAGGCTTTCCTCGCCGCGGATCTTGTCCACCACCAGCGCATAGCGGCGTGCGCCCGTGCCGATGACGACGACCGGCAGCTCGCCGCCGTTTTCCATCCCGCCCAGATCCAGCACCTGGGAGGCCGCCACCAGCCCGAGGTGCTCGCCGTTATGGTCGAAGAACTGCTTGTTTTCCAGCGTGTGGATGGTGGACTGATCGACGGTCAGCACGCGCTCCACCTTCACGATGGGCAGGGCATAGGCTTCGCCCTTGATGTCCACCACCAGGGCGCGCACGATGGACTGGGTGAGCGGCAGCGTGATGGAACTGCGGAAGCCCTTGCCCAGCTCCGACTCGATGCGCACGGTGCCGTTCTGCTGGCGGATGGTGTCGTGCACGATGTCCAGGCCGACTCCGCGGCCGGAGATTTCGGTGATGTCTTCCTTCAGGCTGAAGGCGGGCAGGAAGAGGAATTCCAGCAGTTCGGCCTGGGACATGGCTTGCGCCATCTGCGCCGTCGCCATCTTCCGTTCGACGACGGTGCGGCGGATTTTTTCGATGTCCACGCCGCGGCCGTCGTCGCTGATTTCGATATTCAGCATGCCGGCGCGGTGACGCGCTTCCAGCACGATGGTGCCGCATTTCTGCTTGCCCGTCCGCGCGCGCTCCTCCGGCGTTTCCATGCCGTGGTCGACGGCGTTGCGCAGCATGTGATTGAGCGGGCTTTCGATCTTTGCCAGGATGTCGCGGTCGACCAGGGTGTCTTCGCCGACGATCTGCAGCCGTACGTCCTTGCCCAGGCCGCGCGCGAGGTCGCGCACCATGCGCGGGAAGTGCTGCACGCCGTCGCGGAAGGGCCGCATGCGCATGGCCAGCACTTCGTCCACCATGTTCTGCGAGACGGTCAGCAGCCGGCGTTCGTAGTTTTCGATGTCCGAAATGTGCTCCAGCATGAATTGCTTCAGCGGCTGGCTTTTCTGGATCGCCAGCAGCGACTTGTCCTTCAGCGAAGGATCGGCGCTGTTGGAGATCGCCTCGTGCAGGTCTTCCAGCGCGGTGAACAGGCTGGCCTGGTTGCGCTTGAAGCGCTGCAGCGCCTGGATCAACGGGTGCAGCTGGTGGGCGTTGATGCGCGATTCGCTGGCCAGGGAAAGCAGCTGGTCGAAGCTCTGGGTCGCTTTCAGCGCCGCGGGGGCGTGGCCTGCCGGCGCATCTTCGGCGCGCGGCGCGGCAGCGTCATCGGCGGCGGTACCGTCCGGCGCGGGGGACGGCGGCGCGTGGGGCGGGGCGGACAGCGGCGAATTCGGCAGCGAGACCGGGGGCGAGACTGGCGCAGTGGCCTGTGCGGACGGCGGCGAGACTGGCGGCGAGAACGGCACGGACGCCTGTGCGGCTGACGGCGGGGGCGGTGGTGGCGGCGGCGGGGCGATCGGCTCGGGCAGGAAGGCGATGCCCACCACCGCGTCCATGGTCTTCTTGATCAGCGCAGCGTTGGACGCCATCCACGGCTGCACGCCGGCATCGGTC
>DASWYX010000249.1:0-2524 GCA_036404755.1 Pseudoduganella sp. | reverse complement strand
GTCGGCCATTTTGTCGACGCCGGCGTGGGCCTGGCTGGCCAGGCGCTCGGCAGCGGCCGGGATTTTCTCATTGGCCTTGTCGATCGCGCTGTGCAGGTCGGAGCGGGTGTCCGTACGCATCGGGTCCTTGCCGATGTTGCTCACATTGGTATCGGGTTTTCCAAAATTCGTATCCATAGCGATGTCCCTTCAGAGATGAGTGTGGATCGGGTGCATGGACAACGATAGGCCGATCAGCTCACAGACACAGTGCGCCACCTAACAATGAGTAACGCCGCCGCGCCGGGCTGTGTGTTGCAGCGTAGGGCGGATCATTGATCCGCCGTGCACGCGAACCGCCGTCTTATTTCAGGAACTCCAGCAAGGCCGGCACCACCACCTCCGGCTTCTCATCGATCAGCCAGTGCCCCGAGCCAGCAATGACCTTCCCGTCCACATCATTAGCCACCAGCTTCGCCTGATCGATCAGGAAAGTGCCGCTCGCTTTCTCGCCGGTAAGCACAAGCATCGGCTGGGTCAATTTCGATTTCGAGAACTCGGCGAAATCCTGCGCATCCTGCTCGAAGTTCTTGAAGTACTGGAAGCCGGCGCGCATGCCGTTGGGCTGGGCGTAGGACTTCGCATACAGCTGGCGGTCGGCTTCCTTCACGGACTTCGTCTTGTCGGCGGCGAAGTCATTCCAGAAGTGTTCGAAGTAGATCCGTTCGCGGCCTTTGACCAGGGCCAGCGCGGTGTCGCCGTGGAAGTGGAAATGCCACAGGTCGCGCAGCAGCCACACATTCTTCCAGTCGCCGACGCCGGGCAGGAAAGCGTCCATCAGCGCCACCTTGCTGGTGTCGGACGGGTATTGCGCGGCGTAGGCGTAGGCGACCATCAGGCCGATATCGTGGCCGACCACGGCGGCTTTCTCTGTGGTGACGCCGGTGACCAGTTCGTGGATATCCTTGGCCATATTCTTCTTGTCGTAGCCATCATCCGGACGGTCGGAACCGCCGGCGCCACGCAAGTCAGGCACGATCACGGTGTGGGTTTTCGCCAGGTCGGACAGGATGGGCTTCCACATATGGCCGGTCTGCGCGTAGCCGTGGATCAGCACAACCGGGCTGCCTTTGCCGCCGATCTGGTAGTGGATTTTGGTGCCGTTGACTTGCGCGGTCTTGTCGACGAAGCCCGGCGCATCGGCGGCGCTGGCGGCGCCGAAAACGGTAACGAGGGCTGCTGCGACGAGGGTGCGGGACAGGATGCTCATGATTGGTTCTCCATTCGGGTTTGGCGCCACCGGCGGCGGCGCTGCTGTTGAATAGAACTTTAGTCGTTACCCGAAGCGAAATCAACGTGGCTAATATTAAAGCATCGTTCCGTTTTTATGAATTTATCCGACGCGTCGGCGGATAGTATGGAGGCGGCCTGCCCGCCGCCGCGTGCGCAGTGACAGCGCCTCCCGTGCCCCGTATGTTCGGCACCCCACTGCAATCCCCGCAAAAATATGTCAGCCTGAACTTGCTCGATTGAAGTAAGGAACAGCCATGTTTCCAGTTTCCGCCATCAGCGACACCAGTGCAGCGCCAGCAGCCGTCGGCCCGGTGAACGGTCCCGGTAGCACAGCCGCGGCCACGGCACCTAACGCGGCGACCGATGTCTCGGACGTCTCCACGTTCGGCCAGGTCTTGTCCACCCTGACCCTATCTCAGCGGCGCCTGCGCGATCTCGCCGCCGCCAGCGGCGCCACGACGGCGTCGGACATGGCGGCCGAGCTGGAGGCGGTCGTGCAATCGCTGGCCGAAGCCTTCAATACCGGCGCTGGCACGCCCGCCTCGCTGCAGCTGTCGCAAGCGCTGCAAACCCAGCAAGCCGGCCTGGCGCGGCTGGGTGTGGAGCTCACGCCGTCCCAGCTCACTCCCGGCGCCACGGTGCTGGGCGTGAACGTCGGCACGCTGCGGCAGGCTTTCGAGGCCAACCCGCAATCGACACTGACCACGCTCTCCAGCGCAGCCGCGTCCTTCGCGCAAGCCGCGGCCAGCGCTGCGCCGGCGGTCGTCACTGCTGCTCAACTGCCGGCGGATGCCGCCGAGGTCCCGGGCGCGGCCAACGACCTCGCGCTGCTTGATGCGATCACCACTTCTGCGCCCCAGGTGCAAACCGAGGCCCAGCGCGCCGCAACGCTGCAGGCGCAGACGGCTGTCCAGCAGCATGAGCAGCAACGCGTGGACGCAGCGCGCGCCGAAGAGGCAAGGCTCGAAGCACAGCGGCTGGCGCGCACGCAGGAGGAGAGCAATCTTGCTGAGCAGAGCCGCGTGGCGCGGCAGGCGGCGGCGCGTCTGCAGACGACGCGCGAACTGGCCAATGCCCAGTTGTCCGTTCGCGAAACCGAGGACACCCAGCAGCAGCGCGCGGCCGAGGCACAAGCCGCCAATGCCCGCCAGCTGACCAGCACCCGCGAGGAGGACGCGGCAGCGCAAGCGCTCGCCGACCGCCTCGCCGCCGAGCGCCGCACCGGCGTGCAGCAAGCGACCGCGCAGCAGGC
>DASWYX010000248.1:0-7984 GCA_036404755.1 Pseudoduganella sp. | reverse complement strand
AAAATTGCCCGCGGACATCTTTTTCCCGGAGATCGATGATGCAGCCAAGCAGTTTATCGATGCCACCCGTGCGCAATCCCGTGTGCTGCCGGACGATGAGCCGCATCCGATGACCTTCAACGTTGAAGCCATCCGCCGCCTGAACCCGGAAGCCCGCGCCGCTTTCCGCTACATCTGGGAGCGCGAACAGCTGCGCTACGAGGAATTCCAGCGCCGCAAGCGCCTGGTCAACTAAGCCAAGTTTATCTCTCCCGGGCGGCCACATACCCGCCGCCCGCAGTTCCTCCCCCTCCCCTCAAGCAGCACCTCCGCTTCCAGCCTTAAACTGGATGCTGTGCCCTGCCCGCTCCACCTCGCGCCGCCCCGACGGGCGCGGCGGGGGGAGTTCGACATTGCTGGATCTTAGTGGTGGTGGCCGCAGCCGTGGGCTTTGGGCGCGCCAGGGAGTTCGGTGCCGGGTTCGCGGCCGGAGTCGCCGGGGAAGCCGGCGGCTTCGAGGCGGGACTTGTAGTCGGCCCAGTGCTGCTCCTGTCGTGCGCCGAGGTCGTACAGGTAATCCCAGGTATATAAGCCGGAGTTATGGCCGTCCGTGAAGGTCGGCTTGACGGCGTAGTTGCCGACCGGCTCCAGGTCGGACATGCCGACCTCGCGCTTGCCGACCTGCAGCACTTCCTGACCCGGTCCATGCCCCTTCACCTCGGCCGATGGCGAATACACGCGCAGCAGTTCGTAAGGAATATTGAAGCTGGCGCCGTCGTCGAACGAAATTTCGAGATAGCGCGATTTGTTGTGCAGGGTCAGTCCGGTTGGATTAAGCATGGTTCAGTTTCTTGACGATGGCTGCGCGCAGTTGCGGCAGCAGGGCTTCACGCGACGCCACCACGGCGGCGCCCGGCTCGCGTTGCTTCGCGCCCCAGGTGGGGTTCGGGAAGTGCGCATCGTCAGTGTAACGCGGGATTACGTGCCAGTGCACGTGGGGGGTCATGTTGCCGAAGCTGGCCACGTTGACCTTGTGCGGGGACAGGGTTTCGCGCTGCGCCTGCTCGACCGCCCAGACGGTCTGCATGACGTGGTCGCGGTCTTGCGGGGACAGGTCGGTCATTTCGCGGACGTGTTCATGCCAGACCACGCGCGCGTAGCCCGGATAGCCCGGCTCGTCGACCAGGATCACAGCCAGGCGGTCGTCGCGCCAGACCAGCGGGCCGGTGGACACGGCGGCGTCGAAGCCAGCCAGCAGGCGGCACAGGTCGCAACCTGCCGTCACACCAGCACCCGCTCGATGCCGCCGTCGTTCGCCTTGGCGACGTAATCGACCAGCCAGTTCTCGCCCAGCTTGTGCTTGGCGATCTCGATCACGATGTAGTCGGCGGTGGTGCCCGAGTCGTCGTTGTAGCGGGTCAGGCCCTGCAGGCAGGACGGGCAGGAAGTGAGGATCTTCACCTCGCCGTTGAAGCCGTCGGCGCGCAGCTTGTCCGCGCCGCTGACCATTTCCTGCTCCTTGCGGAAGCGCACCTGGGTCGAGATATCGGGACGTGCAGCCGCGAAGGTGCCGGACTCGCCGCAGCAGCGGTCATTCTTCTCGATCTTCACGTTATCGACCGTGGACACCAGCGCGTTCACCGTCTTCAGCGGGTCCTGCTGCTTCATCGGCGTGTGGCAAGGATCGTGGTACATATAGCGGGTACCGTTGACACCCTCCAGCTTCACACCCTTCTCCAGCAGGTACTCGTGGATGTCCATGATGCGGCAGCCCGGGAAGATTTTCTCGAACTCGTAGGACGCCAGCTGGTCATAGCAGGTGCCGCAGGAAACGACCACGGTCTTGATGTCCAGGTAGTTCAGCGTATTGGCCATGCGGTGGAAGAGGACGCGGTTATCCGTCATCATCTTCTCGGCCTTGTCGTAGTCGCCCGAGCCGCGCTGCGGATAGCCGCAGCACAGATAGCCCGGCGGCAGCACGGTCTGCACGCCCACGTCCCACAGCATCGCCTGGGTCGCCAGGCCGACCTGCGAGAACAGGCGCTCGGAGCCGCAGCCCGGGAAGTAGAACACCGCTTCCGAGTTTGCGCTGGTCTTCTTCGGATCGCGGATGATCGGGATCATCTTGTTATCCTCGATATCCAGCAGCGCACGCGCCGTCTTCTTCGGCAGGTTGCCCGGCATTTTCTTGTTGACGAAGTGGATCACCTGCTCGCGGATGGCCGGCTTGCCAACCGATGGCGGTGGCGCCTTGGTCTGCTTGCGCGCCACGGACTTGAACACTTCATGGCCCAGGCGCTGCGCCTTGTAGCCCCAGCGCAGCATGGTTTCGCGCGTAGCGTGGATGGTGTTCGGGTCGGTCGCGTTCAGGAAGAACATGGCCGCCTTCTTGCCGGGGTTGAAGGAGCGCTTGTCCATCTTGCGCAGCAGGTTACGCATATTCATCGACACGTCGCCGAAGTCGATGTTGACCGGGCACGGCGTCACGCACTTGTGGCATACCGTGCAGTGGTCGGACACGTCCTCGAACTCTTCCCAGTGGCGGATCGACACGCCGCGGCGGGTCTGCTCTTCGTACAGGAAGGCTTCGATCAGCGACGACGTTGCCAGGATCTTGTCGCGCGGCGAATACAGCAGGTTGGCGCGCGGCACGTGGGTCGAGCACACCGGCTTGCACTTGCCGCAGCGCAGGCAGTCCTTGACGCTGTTGGCGATCTCGCCGATATCGCTCTGCTGCATGATCAGCGATTCGTGGCCCATCAGTCCGAACGAAGGCGTATAGGCATTGGTCAGCGTGGCGTCCATGCCCGGCAGGTTGAGCAGCTTGCCCTTGTTGAAGCGGCCTTCCGGATCGACGCGTTCCTTGTACTTGCGGAAGTCGCCGATTTCATCTTCGGTCAAGAATTCCAGCTTGGTGATGCCGATGCCGTGCTCGCCCGAGATCACGCCGTTCAGCGAACGGGCCAGCTTCATGATGCGCGCGACGGCCTTGTGCGCGTCCTGCAGCATCTCGTAGTGGTCGGAGTTCACCGGCAGGTTGGTGTGGACGTTGCCATCGCCCGCGTGCATGTGCAGCGCCACGAACACGCGGCCGTGCAGCACGCGCTTGTGGATGGCCTGGGCTTCGTCCAGGATCACCTTGTAGGCGCCGCCGTTGAAGATGTGGCGCAGTTCGGCGCGGATTTCCTGCTTCCAGCTGATGCGCACCGTGCGGTCCTGCGCCACGTCGAACAGGGTGGCGTTGGGCTGGTGCTGCAGGCGCTCGTCGAAAGCGCCGGCCAGCGATTGCAGGCCGAGCTCAAAGAGCTGCTCGCGCACTTCGGCCAGAGGCTTGTCCAGATTGTCGAGGATGTAGGTCCAGCGTTCGTGGACCTGGTCCAGCAGCGCCAGCGCCTGTGCCGGACGGTCGCCGATGATTTCGGCGTACGGCACCTTCTCGTCCGACACTTCATCGCTCTTGCCGACCGGGAGATTCCCGGCCGCGAAGAAGTCGCGCAGTGCTTCGGCCAGCTGCAGCTTATTCTTGATCGACAGCTCGATGTTGATGCGCTCGATGCCGTCCGTGTATTCGCCCATGCGGTTCAGCGGGATCACCACGTCTTCATTGATCTTGAAGGCGTTGGTGTGCTTGGCGATGGCCGCCGTGCGGGCGCGGTCCAGCCAGAACTTCTTGCGCGCTTCCGGGCTCACGGCCACGAAGCCTTCGCCCACGCGGGTGTTCGCCAGGCGCACCACTTCCGAGGCGGCCAGCGCCACGGCGTCTTCATTGTCGCCGACGATGTCGCCGAACAGGGCCATCTTGGGCAGCGTGCCGCGCTTGGATTTGGTGGCGTAGCCGACGGCGCGCAGGTAGCGCTCGTCCAGGTGCTCCAGGCCGGCCAGGCGCAGGGTCGAGAATTGCTCGCCCTGTTTCGGCAGGCCGTCCAGGTAATCCTTGATTTCAACGATCGACGGAATCGCATCGCGCGCCTGGCCGAAGAATTCGAGGCAGACGGTGCGCGTGAACTTCGGCATCTTGTGCAGGATCCAGCGCGCGGACGTGATCAGGCCATCGGTGCCCTCTTTCTGCACGCCCGGCAGGCCGGCCAGGAACTTGTCCGTCACGTCCTTGCCCAGGCCCTCCTTGCGGAACTTGCGGCCTTCGATCTCCAGGATCTCGGTGCGGAACGGCTCGCCCTTCGCTTCGCCCTTGGCGTTCGGATGGGTCCATTCCAGCTTGAAGCGCGCCAGCGGCGTATCGTGGATCTTGGACAGGTTGTGGTCCAGGCGCGTAACTTCCAGCCAGTCGCCCTGCGGATCGACCATGCGCCAGGATGCCAGGTTGTCCAGCGCGGTGCCCCACAGCACGGCCTTCTTGCCGCCGGCGTTCATCGCGATATTGCCGCCGATGCAGGATGCGTGGGCCGAAGTCGGGTCCACGGCGAACACAAAGCCCGCCTTCTCGGCCGCTTCGCTGACCTTGTTGGTGATCACGCCCGCTTCGGAGAAGATGGTCGCGTACTCGCGGTCCACGCCCGGCAGGACTTTCATTTCGACCTTGCCCAGCGTGAGCAGCTTTTCGGTGTTGATGACGGCCGACAGTGGCGTCAGCGGAATCGCGCCGCCGGTATAGCCGGTGCCGCCGCCGCGCGGAATGATGGTCAGCCCCAGCTCGATACAGCCTTTCACCAGGCCGGCCATTTCATCTTCGGTATCCGGCGTCAGCACCACGAACGGATACTCGACGCGCCAGTCGGTGGCGTCGGTCACGTGGGTGATGCGCTTCATGCCGTCGAAGCAGATATTGTGCTTCTCGGTGTACTTGCCCAGCACTTTCTGCGTGCGCTTGCGCAGGTCGTACATCTGGCGGAATTCTTCGCCGAAGTCCGCCACGGCCTTGCTGGCGGCGCGCAGCAGCTTCTCGACATTCTCGCTGCGCTTGGCAGCATCGCCGTCATTGTCGCTGGAGTCGACAGCCAGGCGGCGCTTGTCCACTTCCGTCAGGCGGTGATGCAGCGCGTCGATCAGGGCGTTGCGGCGCTTCGGGTTATCCAGCAGGTCATCCTGCAGATAGGGGTTGCGGCGCACCACCCAGATATCGCCCAGCACTTCGTACAGCATGCGGGCGGAACGGCCGGTCTGGCGGGCCCCGCGCAGTTGATCCAGCAATAGCCAGGCTTCTTCGCCCAGCAGGCGAATCACAATTTCGCGGTCGGAGAAGGACGTGTAGTTATACGGAATTTCGCGCAAGCGGGTCGGCGCGTGACCATCGGGCGATTCTGCGAGCAATGCCTGGATTTGTGCTGGTGCGTTCATTATCTGCGTGGACGTAAGGCTGACGCTGGGCATGACATTCTAGCGTATTGCGGCGCACAACGGCCGAACAGCCTTAGAACCCATCCGGGTTCCGTTAACGTCAATTGCCAAGCAAATATTTAGTTGAGTGCGATACCAACTGAATAAGATTCAGTTTAGCACACTCCGCAACCGATGGTTCAGCCGCCAAGGAAGTTGGCGACCGAACGCCAGAAACCGTCGGGAATAAACAGCAGCGCGGCGGTCATGGTGACGTAGCGGGCGAATTTGCCGATCGCCATATAGGTGACCGAGGACCAGAACGGCAATTTGAGCCAGCCGCCCAGGGTGCACAGCGGGTCGCCGATGCCGGGCAGCCAGGCCAGCAGCATGGTTTTCGACCCGTAGTGGGACAGCCAGCCGAACCAGCGGCTTTCCCGTTCCTTGGCGAAAGCCGCCTTGGCGTAATAGCCGATCCAGTAATCGACGACGCCGCCCAGCGTGTTACCAACGGTGGCCACGGCGATCGCGGGCCAGAACATGTCGCCATTGGCCTTGCAGACGGCGAACACGGCGGGCTCGGAGCCCAGCGGCACAAGCGTGGCGGAGACAAAACTGATGACGAAGACCGACGTCAGGCCTACTTCGGGTGCGGCCAGCACGCCCAGCAGCCAGCGGATTGCGGATTCGATCATCGATCAGGGTGGTTGAGCTATAGAGGAGGTGAATGGCATACATTATAATGGTCCGCACCAAGCACACCGCACTACTGGACAGCCGGCCAACCGCACACCCGCGCAGGCCGGCGTGCTGCACCCCTTCGGTTACAAGCCGTTGAAGCATGTCTTTCTACCAGGCCACCCTGCCTGGCCTTAATCGTTGAATCCAAGACTATGACTATCGACTACCTGAAGAAAATCCTGACCTCCCGCGTCTACGACGTGGCTCATGAAACGCCTCTGGAACTGGCGCCGACCCTGTCGCAGCGTTACCAGAACCAGATTTATTTCAAGCGCGAGGACATGCAGGACGTCTTTAGCTTCAAGGTACGCGGCGCTTACAACAAGATGGCGAATCTGAGCGACGCGCAATTGAAGCGCGGCGTCATTTGCGCCTCTGCAGGCAACCACGCGCAGGGCGTCGCCCTCTCGGCTGCAAAGCTGGGCTGCCGCGCGCTGATCGTGATGCCGACCACTACGCCACCCCTGAAGATCGAGTCGGTGCGCGCACGCGGCGGCTCCAGCGTGGAAATCGTGCTGCACGGCGATTCCTACACGGACGCCTACAACCACGCGCTGCTGCTGGAAAAAGAGCAGAAACTGACCTTCGTCCACCCCTTCGACGATCCGGACGTGATCGCCGGCCAGGGCACGATTGCAATGGAAATCCTGCGCCAGCATTCCGGCCCTATCCACGCCATCTTCGTGGCCATCGGCGGCGGCGGCCTGATTGGCGGCGTGGCCGCCTACGTCAAGCAGCTGCGTCCGGACATCAAGGTGATCGGCGTGCAGACCATGGATTCCGACGCGATGGCGCGCAGCCTGAAAGCGGGCGAGCGCGTGACCTTGCCGGACGTGGGCCTGTTCTCCGACGGCACCGCCGTGCGCCTGGTGGGCCAGGAAACCTTCCGCCTGGCGCAGCAGTTCGTGGACGAGGTCATCATCGTCGATACCGATGCAATCTGCGCGGCCATCAAGGATGTGTTTACCGATACGCGCTCGATCCTGGAGCCGGCCGGCGCGCTTGCCATTGCAGGCGCGAAGGCGTATATCGAACGCGCGGAGCTTTCGAAGAACCCGGTCAAGAACGAGACGCTGGTCACCATCGCCTGCGGCGCCAACATGAACTTCGACCGCCTGCGCTTCGTTGCCGAACGCGCGGAGCTGGGCGAATCGCGCGAGGCGGTGTTCGCGGTGTCGATGCCGGAGCAGCGCGGGTCCTTCAAGCGCTTCTGCAGCCTGATCGGGCCGCGCAATGTGACGGAGTTCAACTACCGTATAAGCGACGAGGCGACGGCGCACGTGTTCGTGGGCGTGCAGATCAGCGACCGCGGCGAGTCGGGTTCGGTGGCGCGCCGCTTCGAGGAAAATGGCTTCCAGACGCTGGACCTGACGCACGATGAACTGGCGAAGTCCCACCTGCGCCACCTGGTTGGCGGCAAGAGCGCACTGGCCAGGGATGAACTGCTGTACCGCTTCGAGTTCCCCGAGCGCCCGGGCGCATTGATGCGCTTCCTCGATTCGATGGCGCCGAACTGGAATATCTCGCTGTGCCACTACCGCTCGCAGGGCGGGGATGTGGGACGTATCCTGATCGGCCTGCAGGTGCCGTCGGAAGAGATGGACGAGTTCGCGCGCTTCCTGGCGACGCTGGGGTACCGGTATTGGGATGAGTCGCAGAATCCGGTTTATAAGCTGTTTTTGTGAACCTAAGACCGGGTCAGACCCAAGGGTCTGACCCAGGGCCTGCGGCTGCCGCGTGTGGGGTCAGACGGGGACGCCGAGTCCCTTGGGTCTGACCCGGGTTTTAGGTTTGGGATAACATGTCGGTCTGAAGCAACAACCAAAGCACCCCATGTCCACCAACTCCCCAGACCAATCCCCCCTCGGCAAGACCTCCTCGTACCGCACCGAGTACGCCCCCGAGCTGCTGTTTCCGATCCCGCGCCAGGCCAAGCGCGATGAACTGGGCCTGGCGGGCACGCTGCCTTTCTACGGCGTGGACATCTGGA
>DASWYX010000247.1:0-20065 GCA_036404755.1 Pseudoduganella sp. | reverse complement strand
AGCGTCTGGTAGAACAGCGTGCGGTTGGGCAGGCCGGTCAGGCTGTCGTAATGCGCCATGTGGCGCAGGCGTTCCTCGGCCACGCGGCGCTCGCTGATGTCGCGCGCCACGCAGATCAGCGTGCGGTGCGCGGACTCGCCTTCGTTCTGCTGCTGCCAGTAAGCCTCCACCGGCACCGTGGCATGGTCGAAGCGCGTCAGTTCCGTCTCCAGCAGCTCCGGCGCGCGCGACGCGCTGGCCGTACCGGCACGGGCCGAATCCGCCCAGTGCTGCAGCTCCTCGCGCGTGCCCAGGCCCAGGCGCGACGGTTCAATCTCCAGCAGTTGCTCGCGCTTGTAGCCCAGCATGCGGCAGGCGCCCTCGTTGACGTCGACCAGCTGCATGCTGCCCGGATCGATCAGGAAGATCGCATCGGCGGTGGCGTCCATCGCGCTGCGGAAGCGCTGCAGGTCGGCCGTGCGCTCGCGCACCGTCTGCTCCAGCAGCGCGTTGTAGTCGCGCGCCTGGCGGTGCAGCAGCCGCACTTCCAGCAGGTTACGGATACGCGTCAGCACCTCGACCGGATCGAAAGGCTTGCTGACGAAGTCGCGCGCCCCCGTTTCCAGCGCCGCCAGTTTCTTGTCCGGCTCCGCCGTCACGACCAGCACGGGCAGGTAGCCGTCCGGCTCCAGCGGCTTCAATGCATCCATCACATCGAAGCCGTTCATGCCCGGCATGTGCAGGTCGAGAATGATGATGTCGTAGCGGTGCTGCTCGTGCCAGGGCGCGACCACGCGCGGATCGGTGGTCGAACTGACGCGCGTATAGCCCGTCGACTGCAGCAGGTATTCCAGCAGCTGCACGTTGACCGGCTGATCGTCCACGATCAGCACATTGGCGTTCAGGATATCGGCTCGCGTGATCACGTGGGCGTGCTCCTTTCCTTCTCGTCGCGATGCGACAGGAAGGCCATCGTGCTGTTGATGGCCTCTGTAAATTCATCGATGTTGATCGGCTTGATCAGATAGCGGAAGAAGCCGGCGGCCAGACCTTTCTCCACGTCGCGCGGCATGGCGTTGGCCGTCAGCGCGATCACGGGAATGTCGGCCGTGCGCGGATCATTGCGCAGCAGCTTCAGGGCATCGATGCCGTTGACACCGGGCAGGTTGATGTCCATCAGGATGATGTCGGGGTGGTGCGCCCGCGCCAGCTCGATGCCGAGATGGCCATCGGGCGCGGACAGCAGCCGCAGGTCGGGTCGGAAGCTGATGATCTCTTCCACCAGTTTCAGGTTGGCCGGATTGTCTTCCACATACAGGATCAGGGAGGGCTCGTCCGCGCCATGGCCCGCCGCGACCGGCGCCACCCGCTCGGCCGCACCATCCACCCGCGACGGCACTGGCTCTGTTGCCTTCAGCTCGATCCAGAACATGCTGCCCACGCCAAGGCTGCTGGTCACGCCGATGGTGCCGCCCATCAGCTCCACCAGGCGCTTGGTCACGACCAGGCCGATGCCCGTCCCCTCTTCCGCGCCGCTCTCCTGGCCCAGGCGGTTGAAGGGCTGGAACAGCGAGCGCACCTGCTCCGGCTGCAGGCCCATGCCCGTGTCCTGCACCGAAATGCGCAGCAGGCCCGGTCCGCTCGGGCTGCAGTCGGCCACCACGGCGCCGCCCTGGCGGTTGTACTTGATGGCGTTGGACAAGAGGTTGAGCAGGATCTGCTTGAGCCGCGTGCGGTCGGCCGTGACATGGGTGCTGCACTGTTCCGGGAACAGCAGGCGGATGCCGCGCTGGCCCGCCAGCGGCGCCACCATGCTTTCGCACTCGGCCAGGATTTCCTGCAGCGCCACCGGTTCCATCGACAGCGCCACGGCGCCCGATTCGATCTTCGCCAGGTCGAGGATTTCGTTGATCAGCGTGAGCAGGTGGCGGCCCGACTTCAGGATGTGATTGGCGAACTCCTTCTTCTGCTGCAGCGTGGAAGGCAGCTTGTCGGACGTGAGGATCTGCGCAAAGCCGAGGATGGCGTTGAGCGGCGTGCGCAGCTCATGGCTCATCGAGGACAGGAAGGCGGACTTCGCCTGGTTGGCGCTCTTCGCCTCCTCCATCGCCATCGCCAGCTCGCCGTTGGCCTGCTCCAGCTGCATCGTGCGCTCATGCACGCGCTGTTCCAGTTCTTCGTTCAGGCGCATGATTTCCTTCTGCGCCTGGTTGCGCTGCTCGGCCTCGCGCGCGATCTCGCGGTTGGAGTTTTCCAGTTCGCGCGTGCGCGTTTCGATCTCGCTCAGCATCTTGTTGAAGGTATCCGCCAGCTCGGCCACTTCATCGTCGGACAGGCGCTCGGCGCGGCGCGAATAGTCGCCCGTAGCGACCACCTCGCGCGCCACGTCCGCGATCGCCAGCACCGGCTGGGTGACGACGTGGTTCAGGCGCCGCATCAGCAGGTAGGCGATGCCCATGGCGAGCAGGCTGGCGATGATGGCGATCAGCAGGTAATCGCCGGCGCGGCTCAGGAGTTCGTAATCGGAGCGCAGGTAGACCGTGCCCAGTATTTCACCGTTGTCGCGGATCTGGCGGAACATGCTCATTTTGCCGTCCGCGAACTGCACGCCTTCGGCCCCGGCCGTGCGCGGCACCGTCACATCCTTCGTCGGCGCGACGTAGGTGGCGAACAGCTGGCCGCGCGCATTGTAGATGGCGCCCGCATCGACCTTCGGCCGCAGCCGCAGCAGCGACAGGTTTTCCTTCGCCAGCCGCTGGTCGTCGAAAGCCAGCGCCGGCGAACTCATATGGCCCAGCAGCTCGGCCTGGGTGCTCATATCGCCGATCAGCGACTGGTGATAGGCGCGCAAGTCATACGCGATGATGGTGCAGATGGAGACCATCAGCGCCACCAGCGTGACCAGCATGACCACGCCCAGCAGCTTGCGCCGCAGCGATCCGCGCGGGCTCATGACGCCACCTGCTGGATGCGCAGCGCCGCCTGCAGCATGCGTGCGCTGATGCGCAGGTGGGCCGCGACGGCGTGCTTGAGTGCGACCTCGAAACGCAGGCGCTCCTCCTGCATCACAAAGCTGATCATGGCGCCCAGGCCCGCGCCCTCGTCGGCATCGGTCACGGTGAGCACGGGCTGGCCGCGCACGGCGGTCATCATTTCCTGGGCGGGCGCCTTGTCCAGCGTGGCGCTGACGAACAGGATATGCAGGCCGGCCACGTTTTCGCCCTTGCGCAGGCGGCGCACCTGCAGCGGACGGCCATTGGCATTGCGCCCGGCCACGGCGGCCTCGAGCTGCTCGGCCAGCAGGTCGGCGCCGGCCACGCCGATGATGACGGGACTATCCGGCCGCGTGAACACGCCGTCCGGCCATTCGACGAAGCCGGCGAACTTGTATAGATAAGCGGCCTTGACCTGGCGCTCGAGCACGCTGGCGGACTGGGCAGCGGCCAGCAAAGGAAAGATGGCGATGGCGAGCATGAGCAGCCAGCCGCCTGGAAGCGTCTTCCTGTAGTTTGAGTGCAGAGGAGCCACCATGCCTCACGCGCCGGGGATGTTCCCCTTATTCTATCGTTGAGCTAGAGAAAGCAGCACACTATATGAAAACCGCGCCGTATCAGCCTCGCCCGGCTAGCAAAAGGCATGTGAATCGGGAAGGGACAACACTTTTTGCGCTGCAGCGTGGTCAAGCGCGGCAGTGGCGAGCTAGAATGAAGCCAATGGAACTCAATGCCAAAGGAGCCCCAAGTGAGTGTCGATATCAACGATCTGGCCGCCCAGGTGGGTAAGGCCCTGCAGGACAAAGGCTTGCTGTTGGCGACTGCCGAATCCTGCACCGGCGGCGGCATCTCGCAGGCCGTCACCGAAATTGCCGGCTCCACCGGCTGGTTCGATTGCGGCTTTGTCTGCTATTCGAACGCTTCCAAGACCGAAATGCTTGACGTGTCCGCCGCGCTGATCGCGCAGTTCGGTTCCGTCAGCGAGGAAGTGGCCGCATCCATGGCCCAGGGCGCGCTGGCGTCCAGCAATGCGCACGTGGCCGTGTCCACGACAGGCATTGCCGGCCCGACCGGCGCCGTGCCGGGCAAGCCGGTCGGCACCGTCTGCTTCGGCTGGGCCAATGGCGACGCCGTGCACACCGAGCGCCTGGTCTTTACCGGCGACCGCCACGCGGTGCGCGAGCAGACCGTGATTCACGCCCTTCAGGGCCTGCTGCGCTTTATCAACTGAGAAGCGCGCTGCGACGGGCGGCGTTCTGCTCGTCCGGCTCGAACAGCGTGAGGCCGGCGATGGCCCGGCTGGCCGCCACGTAGAAGTAGCGCCGTTCTTCGGCAATATCCCCGCCACGCGGGAACTGGCCCTGTTCCAGGCAGGGCAGCAGCACCTGGGGCCATTCCCTTCCCTTCGCAGCCTGCACGGTCGTCAGCACCAGCTGCCTGCGCTCGCGCAGGTAATTCACTTCGGCGCGCGTACGGTCCTGGCGCGTCTTCAGCTCCTGCAGGAATGCGGCAGCGGACGGCTTGCCGCGGCGCTCGGCAAATTCGATGAAGGCGCGGATCGTGCGCAGGGCCGAGTCGGCGCGGCTGCGGCTGACGAAGGCCGTGCGCGTGGCGGCCGGCAAGTCCAGCGCCTGGCTGGCCAGCGCCAGCAACTCGGGCGCGCTCATCTCCGCCGCGCGTTCCTTCAGCAACTGCACGACCTGGCGGAAGCGCTGCTTCCAGCGCGTGGTGGTCGGGCTGTCGCCTTCCTTGTCGGCGCACAGCACGCCGCTGAACAGATTGTCCAGCGCGGACGGTTCGGCCACCACATCGTGACGCGCCAGCTCCAGCCAGTTGCCGCTGCCATAGATTTCGTGGCCCGTTTCCCAGTCCGTGCCCACGGCCGACACGGACAGATAGACCAGCAGGCTGTCCACCATGCGCTCACAGCTTTCCTTGTCGCCTTTCAGCGTCGCGTAATCGCCGCTGGCGATATGCAGCAGCGCGCGCAGCATCAGGATTTCGGGCCGCAGCAGATAGGATTCCACGCCGTCGCAGACATAGGCGACTTCGCGGTCCAGCAGCAGGTTTTCGATTTCCACCGTCTGGTCGGCCTCGCGCAGCACCACCGCCACGTCGGACAATTTCACGCCATCGGCGGCCAAAGCGGCGGCACGGTCGGCCACCGCCGCCGCACCTTCGCCCGGCGCATATGGCACGCGGCGCAGTTCGGAATAGGTGTCGCTGTGCGATTCGAAGCGGCAGGCCGGCAGCACCTGGCGCAGCAGCTTGGCGATCGATACGCCGCAGCGGCGCGACTGGCTCAGCGGCAGGCGTACGGCGCCCGGCCAGGCCTTGTCGAAAGCTTCGGCCGAGAATTGCGGGTCGGCGCCGCGCGCGGCGTTGATGACCTGGTGGCGGTCGCCCACCACGGCCAGGCGCGCGTTGCGGCGGAACAGGCGCAGCAGCTCGAATTCGGCGGCGTTCACGTCATGCCATTCATCGACCAGGCACACGTCCGCCTCCGGCAGCGCAGCGAGCGTTTGCGGCTCGCGGCGCAGGATGGCCACCAGGTCGGTAACCAGGTCGGCCGGGCTTTGCCACACGATGTAACCCTGCTGCGGCTGGCGCCGGCGCTCGATTTCCCGGCAGATCTCGATCGCTTCGCGGTCCACATTGAAGCGCTCGGCCAGCTCATCGACGGCGTAAGCGTCGAAGTCTTCGTCATCGAAGTCCAGCGAGGCCAGCGTCGCCTTCAGCGTGGACAGCAATTCCAGCATCTGCTCGATGCGCGGCGTGCGGTATTCAAAGTCGAAATCGAACTCGCTGCCGCCGCGCTGCTCGTACTTCTGCCACACGGCGTTGGCCGCGTCCACCACGTGCGGGCGCAGCTGCTCGGCGCTGGCGAGGCGGGACGGCTTGTCGAAGAAGCCGCCCTGGATCAGGCGGTTCAGCAGCGAACGCGCCAGGCCCTCGACCGTCAGCACCGTCACCTTGCGGCCGGGCGCTTCATCGTGCAGCTTGTCCTCGAAGCGGATGCGGGCGCCGTCGGAGAAACACAGGCCAAGCACGATGCCGTGCTCCCGTTTCGCCAGCATGGCCAACGTGGTAGTCTTGCCAGTCCCGGCGCGCGCCTCGATCATCAGCGTGGGCGCGCGCGATTGCAGGATGGCTTCCTGTTCTTGAGAAGGTATGACTTGCATGACCCGTATTCTAACCGCGCTGGCGTTGGCGACGGCGGCGGGCGCCGTACAGGCCACGGAACCGTCCCCCGTGGCTGGGCGCCTGACCGTCTACGCCGCCGGCGACATTGCCGACTGCCGCTACTCGCGCCCCCAGTTCGCGGGCTCGTCGCAGACGGCCGCCCTGATTGCGGCCGGCGATCCGCACGCCCTGGTGCTGACGCTGGGCGACCACACCTACCCGAACGGCACGGCGGCCGAATTCCGCGACTGCTACGCGCCGACCTGGGGCAAGTTCAAGTCGCGCACCCGTCCGGCGATCGGCAACCACGAGTATTACAGCGGCTCGACCAGCGGCTACTATGAGTATTTCGGCAATGCCGCCGGCCAGCGCGGGCGCGGCTATTACAGTTTCGACATCAACGGCTGGCACTTCATCGCCCTGAACAGCGAAATGAAGGGCGCCGAGCACCAGCGCCAGCTGCTGTGGCTAAAAGACGACCTGGCACGCCATCCGGCGCGCTGCACCCTCGCCTACTGGCACTCGCCGCTGTATAGTTCTGGCGGGCATCCCGAGAGCGACCATATGCGCGAGGCCTGGCGCCTGTTGTACGAGGCGGGCGTTGAGCTGGTGCTGTCCGGCCACGATCACGACTATGAGCGCTTTGCGCCAATGGACGCCGACCGCAAGCCCGATCCGGCGCGCGGCGTGCGCCAATTCGTGGTGGGCACCGGCGGGGCTTTTCTGACGCCGTTTCGCTGGATCGTCGACAACAGCGAAGCGCGCCACAACTGGCGCCTGGGCGTGCTGAAGCTGGTATTGAAGGAAAATGGCTATGAATGGGAATTCCTGGCAGCCGATGGCGTGCGGCCGGAAACCCAGGAGCGGGAAGCAGGCGACAGCGGCGCGGCTTCCTGCCACTAATGACAGGAGCAAGAATGCAAAACACGGTTCACTTCGTCCTGCAGGGTAAGGGCGGAATCGGCAAGACCCTCGTATCGACCGTCCTCGCACAGTGGCTGCAAGCCAAGGGCGACACTCCGCTGCGTTGCTACGACACCGACCAGGAAAACACCACCTTCTCCCGCTACAAGGCGCTGGACGTGAAGCACATCCCCGTGATGACGGAGTCGCGCACCATCGATCCCAAGCGCTTCGATGCGCTGATGATCGACATCCTGGAAGAAGACGGCAACTGCGTGATCGACAACGGCGCCAACACCTTCTCGCCGCTGCTGGCCTACCTGATCGAAAACGACTGCTTCAACCTGCTGGAGGAATCGGGCCGCAAGGTCTACATCCACACCATCGTGGGCGGCGGCGATACGCTGCACGATACGGCGATGGGCTTCGTGTCGACTGCCAAGTCCACCCATGTGCCGCTGGTGCTGTGGGAGAACGAGCATTTCGGGCTGCTGCAATCGGCTTCCGGCAAGGCCTTCATCGAATCGCAGACCTATGCGGACAATTCCTCCCGCGTGCGCGGCCGCGTGGTGCTGGCCCAGCGCAATGCCGACACCTTCGGCGCGGACGTGAAAAAGATGAACACCGCCCGCCTCACGCTGGAGGAAGTGAAGTCCAGCGACAAATTCAATGTGATGGAAAAGCAGCGCATCAAGGTCGTGTTCCGCGACCTGTTTGAGCAGCTGGACCTGGTTAACTGGTAAGCCGCCCATGGACCGCGCCAAATTACGCAGCCAGGTGTTCGAGAAGACTGGCATCAAGCTCGATGTAGACGATCCCATTTTCGCGCTGGTGGCGCTGAACGAAGCCGTGCTGGAAGAGACGGTGGAACGGCACCTGGAGCGCATCGAGGCGGCGTCGGCGGAACTGGCGCAGCATGCACGCTCCGCCGGCGGGCTGCCTCCGGCGGCTGCTTCAGCCGCTTCAGCTGCTTCTGCGCCTGCCTCACCTTCCGCTGCCGATGCGCCGCCGCTGGCGCCGGTCCTGCCCTTGCCGGTGCCGGGCCGGCGTCCCATCGCCACTTCGCACGAAAGCTTTTCGCAGCGCGAGTTGCGTCTGCTGGGCGCCGCCCTGCTGGTCGCGCTGCTGACCGCCTCGGTCATGCTGGTCGGACAGTCCATGTTCCACAGCGCCCCGGCGCTGACGCCCGCCCAGCAAGCCGCCATCGCCCGCGCCGACAAGCTGGATAAAGTCCTGCCCACGCTCGAGCCGAAAGCCCGCAGCGCCGTCGAGGAAGCGCTCGCCAAGCCCTGAAAGGCTGGTGGCAGGGTGGCGGCCAGCTTCCGCCTCAGCTTGTGCTAACATATGAATACCTATTCAACTGTTAGCACCAACAATGGCGATCTTCACCGAAAACGACGGCTCGGTAGCGCAGCTGGCTGACCTCTTCCACCTGCTGGGCGACCCCACGCGCCTGCGCATCGTGCTGGCCTGCGTGGACGCGCCGATCGCGGTCAGCGAGATCGCGTCCATCCTGCAGCTTTCCAGCTCGCTGGTCAGCCACCACCTGCGCCTGCTGCGCGCCGCGCGCATCGTGAAGTCCGAGCGCCAGGGCAAGCAGGTTTTCTATTCGACCGCCGATGCGCACATCAGCGGCGTCCTCCACGATATGCTCGAACATATCGCCGAACCACCCAACGGGAACGAGCCATGAGCGGCCATCATCATCATCACGGACATGGCCACGACCATGGTCACGGTCACCACCACGGAGAAGTCAGCCACGGCAAGGCGTTCGCCATTGCCATCGCGCTCAACGCCATCTTCGTGGCCGTCGAATTCTTCTACGGCTTCCTCGCCAATTCGACCGCGCTGATGGCCGATGCAGGCCATAACCTGTCGGACGTACTGGGCCTCGCATTGGCCTGGGCCGCCGCCATTCTCGCGGCGCGCAAGCCTTCCGCCCGCTATACCTATGGCCTGCGCAGCAGCTCCATGCTGGCGGCCCTGTTCAACGGCATGCTGCTGATGGCCGCCTGCGGCGCGATCGCCTGGGGCGCGGTGGCGCAGCTGTTCAAGCCGGTGCCGGTGCAGGGGCTGACCGTGTCCGTGGTCGCCGGTATCGGCATCCTGGTCAATGGCTTCTCGGCCTGGCTGTTCATGAGCGGCAGCAAGGACGACCTGAATATCCGCGGCGCCTACCTGCACCTGGCGGCCGACGCGGCCATTTCGCTGGGCGTGCTGGTCTCGGGCGTGATCGTGATGTATTCCGGCTGGTCGTGGCTGGACCCGGCGGTCAGCCTGGTGATCGTGCTCTTCATCGCGAAAAGCACCTGGTCGCTGCTGCGTGAATCGGCGGACATGGTGCTGGCCGCCGTGCCGGGCAACGTCGATCCCGCCGAAGTGGAGGAGTTCCTGCGCGCGCGCAAGGGCGTGACCGGCATCCACGACCTGCACATCTGGTCAATGAGCACGACCGATACCGCCCTCACCTGCCACCTGGTGATGCCCGGCGGTTATCCGGGCGACCAGGCGATCGACGAGATTGCGCGCGAGCTGCGCGAGAAGTTCGCCATCCACCACACCACGCTGCAAACGGAACAGGGGACGACGGAGCACAATTGCTGCCTGCAGAAGCCCGCCGCGGAGCATGATCATGAACACGATCACGACCACGGTCATGAGCACGAACATGACCATGGCCATGAGCACGACCACGAACATGGCCATGACCATGATCACGGCCACGCCCACCACCATCACTAATCCGCGAGCCCCGCAAACAGGGCCGTACTGAGATAGCGTTCGCCGAACGAGGGAATCACGGTCACGATCATCTTGCCCGCGTTCTCCGGACGGCGCGCCACTTCCAGCGCGGCCCACAGCGCCGCGCCGGAGGAAATCCCCACCAGCAGCCCTTCCTCGGCCGCCGCACGGCGCGCCGTCACGAAGGCATCCTCGTTCTTCACGCAAATCACTTCGTTGTAGATGTGCGTATTCAGCACGGCCGGCACGAAACCGGCGCCGATGCCCTGGATCGGGTGCGCTCCCTTGGTTCCCTTCGACAGCATGGGCGACGCTTCCGGTTCCACCGCAATGCACTGGAAGGAAGGCTTGCGTTCCTTGATGATTTCGCCCACGCCCGTGATAGTGCCGCCGGTGCCGACGCCGGCTACCAGGATGTCCACCTGGCCGTCCGTATCGCGCCAGATTTCCTCGGCGGTGGTGCGGCGGTGAATGTCCGGATTGGCGGGGTTGTTGAATTGCTGGAGCATCAGGTAGCGCGGGTCCGACGCTGCCATTTCCTCGGCGCGGCGGATCGCTCCCGTCATGCCTTCCGAGCCCGGCGTGAGCACCAGTTCCGCACCATAGGCGCGCAGCAGCGTGCGGCGCTCCTTGCTCATCGTATCCGGCATCACGAGGGCGCAGCGGTAGCCGCGCGCGGCGCACACCATGGCGAGCGCAATGCCCGTATTGCCGCTGGTCGGCTCGAGGATGACCGTGTCCGGACGGATTTGCCCGGCCGCTTCGGCCGCCTCGATCATCGAGAGGCCGATGCGGTCCTTGACGCTGTGGGCGGGATTGTAGAACTCGAGTTTGGCGAGCACCTGGGCTGGCGCGCCCGCGGCCATGCGGTTGATGCGCACCAGGGGTGTGTTGCCGATCAGTGCCGTGACGTCGTTGGCAATATTCATGGTCTCCTCTCCTCCGCTGCTGGGTTGGAGACCAGTGTACCCTTATTTAACGTCCAGAAGTTCGACGTCGAAGATCAGCGCGGAGTTGGCGGGAATCATGCCCATCGAGCGCGGGCCGTAAGCCAGTTCGGACGGGATGATCAGGGTGCGCTTGCCGCCCACCTTCATGCCGGCCACGCCCTGCTCCCAGCCCTTGATCACCTTGCCGGCGCCGAGCGGGAATTCCAGCGGTTCGCGGCCAGGGCCAAGGGAAGTGTCGAACTGGCGTCCCTTGCCATTCTTGGCCAGGGGGCGGTACAGCCAGCCGGTGTAATTGACCTTGACGGTGGCGCCGGCCATGGCTTCCTTGCCTTTGCCGACGCGCACATCGTTGATGATCAGTTGCTCGGCCGGCGGGCCGGGTTCGGCGGAGCCGGGAACCACCGGGCCAGCCGGCTGCGCGGCAGCCTGCTCGGCGGCCGGGTTGGCGGCTTGCGCGTCGGCCGACGTTGACGGCTGTGCTGCGGCGGCCGGCTGGGTGGCGGCAGCTGGCTGCTGCGCCGGGGTCTGGGCCTGCGCCAGCGAGGCGGCGGCCGCACAAATGAATGCGAACAGAACGGAGCTGCGGGTCATCGTGTATTCTCTCTTACAGGTTTCCAAGGCGGCATCATGATAGCAAATCATCCAAGCCTCAAGCTGTTTTTCGCGCTCTGGCCGGACGCGCCCACCCGCGACGCCCTGGCGCGGCTGCAGGCGCCCGTCGCGGGACGCCATACGCCGCACGACAAGCTGCATTTGACCATGGCCTTCCTCGGCCAGCAGCCGGTGGATGCGCTGCCCGACCTGTTGGACATCCTGGAATCCGTGCCCGTGTCGCCCATGCGGCTGATCGTCGATTGCTACGGCTATTTCACCAGGCCGCGCATCGCCTGGGCGGGCATGACTGCGCCGCCGCCGGAGTTGCTGGCCATGCAGGCAGACCTGATCGCACGCCTCGAAGCGGCGGGGTTTTCGACCGCCACGCACGGGGCCTTCAAGCCACATATCACCTTGGCGCGCGAAGCGCGCGGAGCGCCGCCGGACGAGGTGGCGGCGCCGGTGGTGTGGGACGTGAGGGAGCTGGTCCTGGTGGAGTCGGTCACCGCCACGGGCCGGTACCGGCCAATCGACCGCTCACACCCGGCGGAGCTGGGCGCCCCCATATGATCCGCCCTACAGTTCCAGGACCAGGCGGGGGCCGCGCGCCCAGGAGACGCAAGTGCACATGCCCTGCGCGCGCATGGCCGGCGTGAGACACACGTCGCGGTGGTCGGCTTCGCCTTTGAGCACCGGCGTGAAACAGCTCGCGCATTCGCCGCGCTTGCAGTCGTAGGAAACGAAGACATCCGCCGCGATCAGTGCATCCAGAATCGAGGTGCCCGGCGCCACTTCCACCGTCATCTGCGACAGCGTCAACTCCACCGTCAGCGCCCTGTCCTCGGACTGCGCGCGCTGGCCGAAGCTCTCGAAATGCATTGCGCCGGCCGGCCAGCCCAGGTGCGTTGCCGTCGCGGCCAACGCCTGCAACAGCGATGCCGGTCCGCAAGCGTAGAAGGCGTCGCCTGCGCGGTAGGCGCCCAGCAGGCTGGCGAGATCGGTGCGGCCGGACTCCTGCGACATATGCAGCATCACGGACAGATGCGGAATCGCGTGCAATTCATCCAGCAGCACCAGGCGATCGGGGTTGCGCGCCAGGTAGTGCAGGACAAACGGCTTGCCGCGTGCACCCAGCGCATGCGCCATCGAGACCAGCGGCGTGATGCCGATGCCGCCCGCGATCAGGAGCACGCGCGGCCCGTCGGTAGCATCCTGCCGGTCCAGCGTAAAGCTGTTGAACGGGCCGCTCAGCCCCACACGGCTGCCCACCGTAACCTCGTCATGCAGGAAGCGCGAACCACCGCGGCCCTGCTCTTCGCGCTGGACGGCAATGCGGTAGACGTCCGCCGGCCCCGGCACGCCGACCAGCGAGTAATGCTTTTCAAAGCTGGCGCCATCGGCAGCGGAAAACTGCAGCACCACATGCGCGCCCGCCTGCCAGTCCGCCAGCGGCGCGCCATCCTCGCGCCGCAGATGGAACTCCTTCACGGTGGGGCCGTGCTGGATGATGTCTGCGATCACATAGTCCATGGCGTGCACCTCAAGGCTGGACGGCCGGATTGAAGGGGGACGCGTCCAGGTATTCCCATTCGATCTGCTGCGGCGTGTCGCGCAGTATCCATTGGTCGACCTTGAAGTCCCAGAAGCGCCGCGTGCCGCCGGTTTCGTCCCAGGGGTCGTCCTGGTTCCAGTGCACGCTGGCCGTGCCGGTCAGCTGCAGCAGATGGCCGCGGGCGAAGTCCGGAATACACAGGCCGGCGCGCGGGTCCACCTTGAAATTTCCGAGCGTGTTGAACAGGCTGTTGCCGGGATAGTCGGGGAATCGCAAGGTGGTGTCGTTCACCGGCTTGACGAAGCCCGCCCCGCCGCCGCGATGCGAAGCGTCCGCGCCGCTGCCGGCATGGCGGCTCGCCACAAATACGGTATCGGCCTCGCCGATGATGTCTTCCACCGTGCCGCGCAGGACGGTGCCGTGCGCGCTCTGCACCGGCAGCCTGGGATCGCCCAGTTGTCGCAGCTGGCGCCGCTGGATGTATTTCGGGCAGTTCGGATAGGCCTCGCGAATCTCGACGGACAAACCCTGCACATCCAGCCGCTCCACCCTGCCGTTCACCCGGTAGCGCCGGCGCGAGCCCAGCTCGATGAAAAGCATGCCAAGGTCGGCATGGTTGGCGATATTCGCCCACAAGGGGTCGGCGTCGTCCCTTTCCTTGAGCGGCGCATCGATCAGGATGGACTTCCCGTCTTCGGTGCGCAGGAAACCAGGCCTGCCGAACACCAGGGAGGCCCAGACGGCGCCTGCCGGATCGACGCTGCTCAGCACCACCATGAACTGCTTGGCGATGAACGGCCGCGCGCCGGCAATCACCGTATCGGTCAGCACGGCGATATTGCGCTCCGCGATCGCGGCCTCGCCGGCACATTGCTGCACGGCGCGTTCGCCGGCATGGAAGCTGTCTTTGTCGTTCATGGCAATCTCCCCGAATTGGTTGCTGTATTGTCAGGTAGCATGCAAGCGACGGGAATCGGACAGGCCGCAATTCACTGTTTCGCCCGGCGCAGCAATTTGGGGAGGAGGTGCGCAACGCCGCTCTGCTGTTGATTGCCCCAAGCTGAGTTTTGCGAAATAATGTGCTGCACAAGAATGCCCGTCGAATTCAAGGCAGTATTTCGCCAGGAGCAATGAATGGACCAGATCCACCTGATGAGTGTGTTCGTTGCCGTCGGCGAGGAAGAGAGCTTCGCCGCCGCCGCCCGCCGTCTGGACCTGTCCCCCGCCGCCATCACCCGGGCCATCTCGGCGCTGGAGGAAAAACTGGGCGTCAAGCTGCTGCTGCGCACTACGCGCAATGTGCGCCTGACCGAGGCGGGACGCCGCTACCTGGACGATACCCGCAATATCCTGGCCAGCATTGCCGAGGCCAATGAAGCAGCGGCCGGCGTCAACTCGGCGCCCAAGGGCAACCTGTCGGTCACTGCATCGGTATTGTTCGGCAAGTCCTTCGTCATGCCTTGCATCGTGCGCTTCCTGAATGAATATCCGGAAGTGGAAGTCTCGGCGTATTTCCTGGACCGGGTCGTGAACCTGGTCGACGAGGGCATCGACGTGGCGGTTCGCATCGGCCATCTACCGGATTCCAGCCTGAAGGCCATGCGCGTTGGGCAGGTGCGGCGGGTACTGTGCGCGTCGCCCGAATACCTGGCGAAAAATGGTGTGCCCCAGCATCCGGCCGACCTGCTGCGGCACACGATTATCGCTGCCAGTGGCGTGTCGCCCCGCGTGGAATGGAAATTCGGCGCGGCCGACGATCCCACCATGGTGCGCACCAAGCCGCGCCTGACCGTGACCAGCAACGACGCGGCCATCGACGCTGCCGTATCCGGCCTGGGCGTCTGCCGCCTGCTGTCCTACCAGATCGCCCATGAGCTCCACGCGGGCCGGCTGAAAATCATCCTCGCCGATTATGAGGAAGCGCCTTCGCCCGTCAATGTGCTGCATCGCGAAAGCAAATACGGCTCCTCCAAGGTGCGCAATTTTATCGACCTGCTGGTCGAGCATTTGCGCGCCCACCAGCACCTCAACTAAGCCCGCAGAATTTCTCGGCGCGAAATAATGAATTGAGTTTCATGCCGTTACTCTCGCGTTTATCAATGCCTAGAATGGCCTCAACCGCTGTACACGGCGGCACACCAGACCAGACCCTCATTGACCAAAACGGAGATACACCATGAAAGCTGCCATCATCATCCTGTCCGATCCCAAAGCGGGCGAAGAAGCCCTCGGCCGCATGTTCAACGGACTGGCCGCCGCCTACGACTTCAAGCAAAAGGGCACCGCAGTCGGCATTTACTTCCAGGGTACGGGCACGCGCTGGCCCGGCGTGCTGGCCAATCCCGAGCATCCCATCCATGCGCTCTACAAGGAGGTGCAGGACACGGTGGCGGGCGTATCCTGCGGCTGCGCCGATGTCTTCGGCGCGCGCGAGGAAGTGGAGAAAGCCGGCTTCGATCTCATCACCGACAACAGCGTGCCCGGTACTTCGGGACTGCCCAGCATCGCCCAGATTTCCGCCGACGGCTACACCGTGTTCACCTTCTGAAAGGAATCGCCATGAGCACCACTCGCATCGCAGCTGCCGCGGCCCTGGCCCTGGCACTTCATGGCGCACATGCGGCGCCCGCAACGGACAAGGCGACTGGCAAGGCTGCAGCCACGGCTGCGGCAAGCGTCGCCTATCGCACGGTGAAGGTGGACGGCGTGAATGTCTTCTACCGCGAAGCCGGCCCAAAGAATGCGCCGACGCTGTTGCTGCTGCACGGCTTCCCCACGTCTTCGCAAATGTTCCGTAACCTGATCCCGCTGCTGGCAGACCGCTATCACGTGATTGCCCCCGACTATCCGGGCTATGGGCAAAGCGACATGCCGCCGATGGACAAGTTCAGCTACAGCTTCGACAACCTGGCAGAGGTGATCGACAAATTCACCGTGGCGGTCGGCGCATCGCGTTACGCGCTGTATGTGCAGGATTACGGCGCCCCGATCGGATTCCGCCTTGCCGCGGCCCATCCGGAACGCGTGTCAGCCATCGTGGTCCAGAACGGCAACGCTTACGACGAAGGCATCGCCAATGAATTCTGGGCGCCCGTGAAAGCGTATTGGGCCGATAAATCGGAAGCCAACGCCGCCAAGCTACGCCCCCTGCTGGAACTGGGCGCGACCAAGTGGCAGTACACGGAAGGCGCGCGCAACGTCCAGAACATCAGCCCCGATGCGTGGACGGTCGACCAGGCTTATCTGGACCGTCCCGGCAACAAGGATATTCAGCTGGAGCTGTTCTACAGCTATGGCACCAACCCGGGCCACTACCCGGCTTGGCAAGCCTACTTCCGCAAACACCAGCCGCCGATGCTGATCGTCTGGGGCAAGAACGACAAGATCTTCCCGCCAGCCGGCGCCCATCCTTACCTGCGCGACCTGCCGAAAGCCGAACTGCACCTGCTCGATACGGGACACTTTGCGCTCGAAGAAGACAGCGCGGCTATCGCGGGGTTGATGCGGTCTTTCCTGGGGCGGACGGTGAAGGCAGGGAAATAGGACGGCGGCGTGCACACTCGGCGGATCAATGATCCGCCCTACGCGCCGTCGCAGGTCTGGGCTGTAGGGCGGATCATTGATCCGCCGCACCCGCGGCTTGTACCTCGGCCGGGGCAGCGGCCTGCTCGGCCAGCTTGCGCAGCAAGTGCCCCGCCGCGACCATGCCAAACGTCGCGGTCACGACCATCGCCGAGCCGAAGCCCGCGCAATTGATGCCGGTGATGCTGGTCGAAGGTCCGCGCTCATCGCCGTCCACCGAACACGCTTCGCCTGTTTCGGGAAACTTCAGCGGCTCCATCGAGAACACCGCATCCACATTCAGCTTGTTCTTGGAATTGGGCGGATAGTTGTACTGGCTGCGCAAGCGGCGGCGCACCTTCTTCAGCAAGGGTTCCTGCTCCGTCTTCGACAAATCGCGCACCTCGATGCGCGTCGGGTCGGTCTGCCCGCCCGCGCTGCCGATCACGATCAGCGGGATGGCATGCTGGCGGCAGTAATGCACCAGCGCCGTCTTGGCCTTGGCCGAATCCATGGCGTCGATCACGTAATCA
The DNA here is from genome assembly GCA_036404755.1 of Pseudoduganella sp. Lineage (GTDB taxonomy): Bacteria > Pseudomonadota > Gammaproteobacteria > Burkholderiales > Burkholderiaceae_D > Rugamonas. Next base: position 3,072 of record DASWYX010000247.1, on the reverse strand, counting down.
TAGGAGCGCGAGCCGATCATCTCGTCCAGGTTATCGGGCGTGACGAAATCCTCGATCTGCTCCACCACGCAATAGGGATTGATCTGCGCGATGCGTTCGGCCAGCGCCGTGATCTTGGCCATGCCGACGGTGCCGGACAGCGCCTGGATCTGGCGGTTGATATTGGACTCGGCGACATTATCGAGGTCTATCAGCGTCAGGCGGCCGACAGCGGAACGCGCCAGCGCCTCCACGATCCACGAACCGACACCGCCCACGCCGATCACGCAGATATGCGCTGCACGGAAGCGGGCCAGGGCTTTGTCGCCATACAGGCGGGCGATGCCGCCGAAGCGGCGTTCGAAGTCGACATCGTGTTCGTCGACCGGCGGGGTATTCAGGGAATTCATCCCGCCATTTTACCGGACACCCGCTACAATGATTGCCTTGCCAAACCAGCCATAAAGCGCGCCATGAGCAACTCCCTGATCGACACGGCTCCGGGCTACGACCAGCCGATCGCCGTCCTCAAGCACTGCCACGACAAGATCCGCAAGCAATTGCAGACCTTGCAAAACCTGCTGACCCACCTGCCCCAGCACGGCGCCGACGCGGCCGCCCAGCAGGCGGCTCAGGCTGTGCAGAAATATTTCAACAAGGCAGCGCATCTGCACCATGAAGACGAGGAAATCGACCTGCTGCCCATGCTCGACGCGACCGCCCAGGGCGAGGACGCGATCCTGCTGCGCACCCTGGCGCCCGCTATCCTTGAGCAGCACCAGCAAATGGATAAAGACTGGAATATAATCAATTCACAATTGGACAAAGTTGCCAATGGTTCCAGTGCCGCCCTCGACGCACAAGATGTCGGGCGCTTCGTGCAGGCTTATACCTCGCACATGGAAACCGAAGAGGCGCATATCGCGCCCATGGCAAAAAGGATTCTGAGCTCCGCGCAGATGACGATTCTGGGCGAGGCCATGCAGCAGCGCCGCGGCCTGCTGCCGTCGTCCGGCGGCATCGCCCTGGCCGACCTGAGAATGGATTATGGGCGCGCCAGCCTGTCCGAAGCCGACACCCTGGGCGACCCGATAGCGCAATTTGCCAAGTGGTTCCATGAGGCCATGAAGGCGCAGGTGAATGAACCGAACGCCATGAGCGTGGCCACCGTGGGCAAGGATGGGCGCCCCAGCTCGCGCATTGTGCTGATCAAGCAATACGACGAACGCGGATTCACCTGGTACACCAATTATCAGAGCCTCAAAGGCCAGCAACTCGCGGAAAACCCGCAGGCTGCCATCCTGTTCTTCTGGCCGGAGCTGGAGAGGCAGGTGCGCATCGAGGGCCGCGTGGAACAGACATCGGCGGAGGACAGCGACAAGTATTTCTACAGCCGTCCTTTGAAGAGCCAGCTGGCGGCGATAGCGTCCCAGCAAAGCCAACCGATTGCAAGCCGGGAACAGATGGAAGTGCACTATGCCGCCGTGGAGGCGGCCAGCGGCGATAAGCCGCAGCGTCCGGCGCATTGGGGCGGATATCGCCTGGTGCCGGACCGGGTGGAATTCTGGCAGGGCCGCGCTTCGCGCTTCCATGACAGGATTGTGTACACGCTGCAGGCCGACGGTAGCTGGGCCAAGGAACGCATCCAGCCATAACGCCCCGAGCCTCCAGCGGAACTGACCAACGGAGGCTTAATGTTTGTTCAAAACCGCATCAATGCCTGGGTTGATAGCGTTGCTACCCAGATCTCTGCGCCCCTGCGTATCGAGCTGTGGAATGGCCGCAGCTTCGATTTCTCCAAGGAAGCGCCGCGCGTGACGATCCGCGTGCCGAACCCTTCGGCCGCGCGCTACCTGCTCACGCCGTCGCTTTCCAGCCTGGGCACGGCGTATGTGGAAGGCGCGATCGAAGTGAAGGGCCGGGCGGCGGACATGATCAAGGTCGTCAATGCACTGGCGCGCAGCTCCCTCAAGACGGATGGCAAGCTGGCGCGCATCGTGCGCACTTTCCAGCACGACCGCAAGAAGGACGCGGAAGCGATCCGCTACCACTACGACGTTTCCAACGAGTTTTACCAGCAGTTCCTGGACCCGAACATGGTCTATTCCTGCGCCTACTTCGAGAATGGCGATGAAGACCTGGCCACGGCCCAGATCAAGAAAATCGACCACATCCTGACCAAGATCCGCGTCCAGCCGGGCCAGACCCTGCTCGATATCGGCTGCGGCTGGGGCGCGCTGGTGATCCGCGCCGCGCAGAAGTTCGGCGCGCGCTGCGTGGGCATCACGCTGTCCGAAAACCAGTTCGCGCTGGCGAAGGAACGCGTGAAAGCGGCCGGGCTGGAGCATATGGTGGAAATCCGCCTGCAGGATTACCGCGACGTGACGGGCACTTTCGACCGCATCACCAGCGTGGGCATGTTCGAGCACGTCGGCATCCGCCACCTGGCGGAGTACTTCGGCATCATCCATAAGCTGCTGGCGGACGAAGGCGTCGCCATGAACCACGGCATCACGTCCACCGATGCGGAAAATGGAGAAACGCCCTACGGCGGTGGCGAGTTCATCGACAAATACGTGTTCCCGCACGGCGAACTGGCCCACATCGGACAGGTGCTGAAGGCGATGCAGCAGGGGCAGCTGGAAGCGTATGACATCGAGAACCTGCGCCGCCATTACGCGAAAACCTGCGGCATCTGGGCCGAGAATTTCGAGCAGCACGAGGACAAGGTACGCGAGCTGGGCGGCGACAAGCGCTTCCGCATCTGGCACGTCTATCTCGCCGGCTGCGCCTGGGCCTTCGAGCAGGACTGGATCAGCCTGTACCAGATCGTGTGCGGCAAGGCGGGCCGGTCGGCGCAGGCGCTGCCGTGGTCGCGGAAGTATATCTATGAGGCAGGCGCCACCGGCTGAGCACACACGGCGGATCAAAACGATCCGCCCTACGCGCCGTCGGAGGTCTGGCCCGAAGGGCTGTAGGGCGGATCATTGATCCGCCGTGCCTGCGGTCCCGCGGCCCCCTTATTTGAGCTTGTTCGCGTATGTTTGCCGGAACTTGGACACTTTTGGCGCCACAACGAAAGCGCAATACCCC
>DASWYX010000246.1:0-5784 GCA_036404755.1 Pseudoduganella sp. | reverse complement strand
GCTTGCGGCGGTAAACCCAGATGCCGTAGCCGGCCACCAGGACAAAATAGACGAGGAAGACGAATAGATCGAGAGTGGAGAAAGTACTCATGGAGTGCTCTGAATGAAGGATTGTCTCTGGCCCGCTGAACCGCGTGGCGGCTCAGGCCCTGTTATTGCCGCACAAGCGGCGCGGGCGTTGTTGTTCGGTTGCCCGCTGTGATCGCATTATTGCCGAAGATGCGAGCTTTCAGGACGTCCTGCGGCACAGTTCCGAAGAATCGTTCAGCCGGTTGATGATTTTCGTAATTGAAAGCGCTTTTCATGAATCGCAGAATGGCACAAAAAGGAAAACCGACTTTGATTACGACAAAATCCCTGGCAGGTACTGCAGGCATACCGCGCGCGCCCCGAGTCTTCATGCTGCGGAACGCCGGCGGGATGACCGTGACGATCAGCGAACGCGATGCGGCCGTCGCTTCATGGCGGGCTCCGGACCGTTATGGCCGCATGGCCAATGTGCTGCACGGCGGAGCCGGGGGACAAGGCACAGTCAATTTGCAGCCTGCCCGCTGGCGTGGTCTTCATGCCGACGGCGTGGTAACGCTGCTCGCGCACGGAATTGCCACCGATTTGCAGATCCGTTACCGTCTCGGCGATGATGGCTGCCTGGTCGTCGACTACGATGCGATGGCCGGTTTTCCTATTCCGCTCAAGCCAAAAGCGGCGCCGTGCTTCAACCTTAGCGGCTGCCATGAAGACATCGGCGATCACATGCTGCAGATCGATGCAGACTACTTCGAGGAAGCCGCGGCCGATGGAACGCCGTCCGGTATTGCCGCGGTGGGCGGCACGCCGTTCGACTTTCGCCAGCCGGCGGCCATTGGTCCGCGCCTGCGCTGGCCTGATGCCCGCCTCGAAACCGCCCGCGGCTTCGATCATTGTTTTTTCGTGCGTAATCATGTGCACGGAGGACAAGGCATGCTGCGCGAGGTTGCCCGTGTTTTTGATCCGGCATCCGGCCGCTGCCTGCAGGTCAGCAGCACGGAGGCGGCATTGAGATTTTCCAGCGGCGCGCGGTCACGCGCATTTTGCCTCGAGTCCCATGCGCGTCCCGGAATCATCAACGAGAGCTGGCCGCACGTGATCCTGCAGCCGGGGCAGATGTACCGGCAGACCACGGTCTACCGGCTCTCGCTGCAGGAGTAGATAAGGGCGGCCGCGCCCAGCCAGCTAGGGTGCCGGCGCAGGACGGTAATGCCACTCGATGGCGTCGCTGGCCGTGCCTGCGCTGACTTCGATGCGGTTCGCGCCTTCCGCCAGCCGCACCGGCCAGGACGCGGTATGTCCGACGACAGGCTGCGCGCCGGCGTCAACCCCATTGACGCGCAGGCGCGCCGTTGGCTGGTTGCTATAGACCTTCAGCTGCACGTTCGCCGACGTGCGTTGCGCATGGCGGCGTGAAGTGATGTACACCATTGGCGCGGAGGACCAGTTGGCCTGGTACCAGAAATACGCATCCTTCCTGACGCTGCGGTCAAAGGTGACCAGGCCTTTGTCGTTGAAGCCTGCGCTGTCGCCTTCATTGCGGCCCGCCGAAGGAAAGTCGAAACCTACCCAGATAAAGCTCGACCAGAGCCACGGACGCGCCTGCAATTGCCGCCATGCCGCTTCGTGATACAGGGCCTGATATTGCTCGGGGTGCCAGCGGCCTCCGGGGACAGGGCGCCGCGGCGGATCTTCCTGCTGCAGGGCGCTCGCGCCGGCGCCGTATTCGCTCACGGCTTGCGGAGTGGCCGGCCTGCGGACGTGGTTCCTGTCCAGGAAAGGCCCAAGGTCGGCGAACTCGCCGTCATACCAGCCGTAATAGACGTTTGAACCGACAGCGTCCGTGTGCGAAGCTTGCGGTCCCTCGATCGGGGCGCAGCAGTTTGCGTAGACGGTTGGCCTGCCGGGATCTTCGCGTTGCGCCATCGCGTGCAGCAGGGACAGTACGACGGCGCTGTTTTCATCGACCTTGTAGATCTCGTTGCCCAGCCCCCATACGGCGACCGACGGATGGTTGCTGTTCTGCCGGATCAATTCCCGAAGCTGCTGGACGCTGTTGGCCTGGAAGGCCTCGCTGCCGCTCACTTCCGCCGTCAGCGGCATTTCAGTCCAGACCAGCCAGCCGAAGCGGTCGGCCAGATCGTAAGCATGTTGCGGATGCTGGTAGTGCGCGAACCGCAGGCCGGTTACGCCGAGGTCGGAAAGGATGCGGTAGTCGTTATCGATGTCCACGTCCGAAACGGCCGGGCCCTTGGCCGGCAGGAAGGTCTGATGGACATTGACGCCGTGGACGGGGTAAGGGGCTCCATTCAGCAGAAGGCCTCGTTCTGCGTCGAGCCGGATATCGCGGATGCCGACCTGGAAATCCAGCTTGTCCAGCACGCCGTCCGGTGAGCCGGCATTCAATTCTGCTTCACTGGTGTACAGGTAGGGATCGGACGCGCCTTGCCACAGGCGAGGTGAGGCCAGCGCACTTTCCAGCGAGACGACGGTAACGCTGCGCGGTGGCAGCGCAACTGCTTTTCGCGCCGTGGCAACGACCTTGCCTTCCGCATCCCGCAACCGCACGTTGACGACAGCGCGTACCTGGCGGTCCCGGTCATTCGCCACGAGCGCCATCCAGGCCAGCGGCGCTTTCGCGGGGGTGACACCGGATGATTTGAAGTAGACGCCGGGACCGCCGTAGTCGAGCATGTCGAAGTGCACGTCGCCGGTCGTGACGAGGCGCATCGGCCGGTAAAGGCCGCCCGCCATCGTGTAGTCTCCGCCGAGCGGCGCCACGTCCGGATTACCGGCGTTATCGACTCGAACCAGGATCTCATTGCTGCCGGATTTCAGCCAGGGCGTGACGTCAAAGCGGAAGCGCGCGAATCCGCCGGCATGGGTGCCCACGTGGCGGCCATTGACCCACGCCTCCGTGACCAGCATGGCGCCGTCGAATTCGAGGAAATGGCGCTGGTCCGCCCGTTTGCCGCGCAGGTCCAGGGAGCGCCGATACCAGGCTGCGCCACGGTAGTAATTAGCACTGGCGCTGTCGCCGGCATTGAAACTATGGGGCAGGGTGACGCTTTGCCAGCCCTGCTGGTCGGCTTTGCGAAATTCCCAGCCTGCGTCCAGCGGCAGCGTAAAGCGAGCCTCGGCCCAGGCTATCAAAGGCGCCAGCAGTGCTGCCGGCACTATCCACATCCATGCGCGCATAATTCCCCGCCCGATTGAGTCAGCGCATATTTTCCATACGCTCGCGGCGCGGCGCAATTGTGAAATTCCGTAAGCGGCGCTGCGATTTTTCCCGCCGCGCGGCTTCACGCGGCGGAGGCATGCCATTTGGCAGGCCAAGAACGGTGTTTTCTGTTGTCCGCGCCCATGTGAATGCCCGCAAATGCGCTGTGGCGCGTGCTGTAATACCAAGCACAGACTACTCTCTCGAAGAAGCGACCATGACGACTCCGCAGCCAGCACCCGCCACGCGCCCCGGCGTGCCATCCTTTATCGACCTGCGCCAGTTCGCGCAGGACAAGAACCAGGGCCGTCCTCTTGATCCCTCGCCCGGTGAGGACGGCTTCCTGTCCCGCCGCCGCCTGCTGGATCTGGCGCAGGGACCGGTAACGGCCGGCGTTATTACGCTGGACGCCGGGGGCGGAGAAGTCAGCGCCATGCCGGCCGATGAATTCATCATCGTCACCGAAGGCCGCCTGCGGCTCTCGCAACTGCGCGGCGCCCTGGAGCTCGGGCCGGGCAACAGCGCTGTACTCCCACACGGCGCCGCCTTCGCCTGGTCGGCCGACGAACCCGTGTCCATCATCTTCATGCGCTACGGCGGCAGCCAGCCGGGCGAGCGCGCCCTGGTGCCGATCAAGGAAGCGCCAACGCTGGAGCCGTCCGGTGCGCCGCTGGCCGAACTGCTGCTCACGCCTACGCCGGTCTGCCGCAATTACACCGACTACCGCTCGGTGGACGGAGAGTTCGTCTGCGGCACCTGGGACTCGACGCCTTACCATCGCCGCGCGATGTCGTACCGGCACTATGAGCTGATGTACCTGCTGGAAGGCAGCGTCACCTTTGTCGATGAAACGGGCCGCAGCGGCACCTTCTCCCGCGGCGACATCTTCCTAGTCGAACAGCACGCCCAGTGCAGCTGGGAGAGCCGTGAGGATGTGGCGAAAGTCTACGCGATCTATCGCCCGGCATAAGGCGCCAGCTGCTTCAGGGCGGTGGCCGCGATTCCGGCGGGCCGCCTGTCCTGGCGTCAATACAACCCGCCGATCTTCCCCAACATTCCAAGGATTGTCGCGCCATAACCAATCGCGAGTCCGACCAGCCATCGCGTCGTTTTTTGCATTTCCTGGCGTAGCTCAGCAAAACCCTTGTCTGTCTGCGCACGCAGCTCAGCCAGGCCGCGGTCTGTTTGCTCTCGTAGCTCAACCAGGCCCCGGTCCGTATGCTCCCGAAGCTCAGCCAGCCCTCGATCGCAATGCTCGCGTAACGCGTCGATACTTGCGTGGATCCGCGCAAATTCCTGCTCAAAACGGTCCATCTGCTGCCGATGTTCGTCCACGACTGCCTCAACTTTCGCAATCCGCTCTCCGTGGTCCATAGGTCCTCCCGGCCAGATACCTCAACTTTGGGGCAGGCTGGGCGGGGCATATTGCGATTAGACAGTGAATACGTGAAAAGTTCCGGGCCGGCGGTCAGGCGCTATCGATAAGAAACCGCATATCCGTCGAGCACCCGCTTGCCATCGTCTGCGACGAGCCTGAAGGCTGCGGGCTGATAGTCGAGTGGGCGGATCGCGTAGCCCTCGTAACTGCCCGCCAGCGCGCAGCCCGCGATGGTCAGCGTGAGCGGCAGGGTGCCCTGCACGGAGCTCTCGGTCCGTAGTGTGCCGGACAACTGGCAGCCGCCACCGGCCGCAGTCAGCCTGCCGTCGGCATCGAGCCGGAAGTCCGCGCCGTCGCCGCCGAACCGTATCGTATAGTTGCCCGCCAACTGCGGCAGGGTAACGGCGGATGTGCGCAGCTTCATGCTGCTGGCCTGGTTCAGCATCACCGCGCCGGGCAACTCGCCGGGAGTGCGGCGTATTGTGCCGCCATCGAGCCGGTACAGGGCCTGTGCGCCCTGGCCGTCGTCAGGGCCGACCACGATAAAGCCGCGGCCTTCGCTGTCGGTAAAGGCTTCGCCGTAGCCGCCGAGCGGGTCGCCGCTTACCAGCAAAGCAGCCGACTGCACCGCCGCAGGCGACCCTTCCAGCACCATATTCGATTGCGGCCCGTCACCGGAGCACGCCGCGAGGGACAGGCAGGCAATCCCGCCAAGGGAAGCCAGGCGCGGTTTGCGCATTGGGATCAGCATGCGCGCCTCACTTGATAAAGTTGGCCAGCTTGGCGCGGATGACCGCCTCCTGCGCGCGGCCGCCCTGGTGGGTGCCCTGCATCACCGCCACTGCGATGGCGCCCGCATTGACCACGTTTTGTTCCGAGTCGGGATCGTTGTCGGCGACATAGGTCAAGCCGGCGGGAGCCGGCGCCGGGCTGAGAACCAGCGTAACGCCCGGCAGGGGCGGGACGCCATTGGGGAAGGCGCGCGCCAGATAATTCTGCGCCAGCGCATCTTTTGACAGGTCCTCGACGAAGTAGGGCAACGCGATCGTGGCCAGGCCCAGTTTCGCGTACTTGAACGGCAGCGCAGCGGCCCCACCCCTGGCGAACTTGGGCAAGTTGACATTGAGCCCGACGCCGGGCGGCAGCAGGGAATCCCCAC
>DASWYX010000245.1:0-1540 GCA_036404755.1 Pseudoduganella sp. | reverse complement strand
CGAGGATTTTCTTCAGGCCCTCGAAGTGGGCCAGCGACTCGCCGCCCAGGTAGCTGAGCAGCTGCGGCGCCTTGTTGACCATGTCCTGCATCGCCGGATTTTTCGTATCCAGGATGCGCAGCGGATTCGCGTGCAGGCGGCGCTTGGCTTCGGCGTCCAGCACGTCGATGTGCGCTTCGAAGTAGGCGATCAGGTCGGCGCGGTGGCGCTGGCGCTCCTCGGCATTACCGATGGAATTCAGCTCGAGGCGGATATTGTCCAGGCCCAGGTCGTCCCACAGGCGGCGGCACAGCATGATCAGCTCGGCGTCGATGTCCGGGCCGGCAAAGCCGATGGCTTCGGCGCCGAACTGGAAGAACTGGCGGTAGCGACCGCGCTGCGGACGCTCGTGGCGGAACATCGGGCCCTTGTACCACAGGCGCTTCGGGCCGTCGTAGGCCATATTGTGCTCGACCACGGCGCGCACGACGCCCGCCGTGCCTTCCGGGCGCAGGGTCAGCTGGTCGCCGTTCATCGAGTCGGTGAAGGAATACATTTCCTTCTCCACGATGTCGGTGACGGCGCCGATGGCGCGCGCGAACAGCCCGGTTTCCTCGACGATCGGGGTGACGATCTTCTGGTAGCCGTAGCTCTTCAGCACGGACTCCGCGGTGTTTTCGAACAGCTCCCACAGCGGCGCGTCGGCCGGGAGGATGTCGTTCATGCCTTTGATGGCACTGAATTTCTCTTTTTTGTCGGACATTTTCTAATCTTCCACGTCGTTCCCGCGAAAGCGGGAACCCATACTGAGCATCTTTAGCCACCTCAGCATGGATCCCCGTTTCCACGGGGATGACGGTTATATGGTTTCAGCCTGCTTCGAATAATTCTTCTGCACGTAATTCAGCACGATCGTCTTGAACTCATCCACGATCCGCTCGCCCCGCAGTGTAGCGACCTTTTGGCCATCCACAAAGACCGGCGCGGCCGGGGATTCTCCGGTGCCGGGCAGCGAGATGCCGATGTTGGCGTGCTTCGATTCGCCCGGGCCGTTGACGATGCAGCCCATCACGGCCACGTTCATCGCTTCCACGCCCGGATAGGTCTTCTTCCATTCCGGCATCTGCTCGCGCAGGAAGGTCTGGATGTTGTCGGCCAGTTCCTGGAACACGGTCGAGGTCGTGCGGCCGCAGCCCGGGCAGGCGATCACCATCGGGGTGAACTTGCGCAGGCCCATGGTCTGCAGGATTTCCTGGCCCACCACCACCTCCTTGGTGCGGTCGCCGCCCGGTTCCGGGGTCAGCGAGATGCGGATGGTGTCGCCGATGCCTTCCTGCAGCAGCACGGACAGGGCCGCGGTCGAAGCGACGATGCCCTTGCTGCCCATGCCGGCTTCGGTCAGGCCCAGGTGCAGCGCATAGTCGCAGCGCTTGCCCAGCTCGCGGTAGACGGCGATCAGGTCCTGCACCCCGGACACCTTGCACGACAGGATGATCTTGTCGCGGCCCAGGCCCAGTTCTTCGGCGCGCTGTGCGTTCTCGATGGCGGAGGTGATCAGCGC
>DASWYX010000244.1:0-3701 GCA_036404755.1 Pseudoduganella sp. | reverse complement strand
AAGCGCTGCCGCGCCAGCAGGCGGTTCGGCAGCCCGGTCAGCGGGTCGTGATAGGACAGGTAATCGATCATGCTCTGCCCCGCCTTGCGCTCGGTGATATCGGTCAGCACCAGCACGTAGTTGGTACGCCAGCCCGTTTCGTCGCGCGCCACGGACATGCTGATCAGGCCCGGGCAGCGGTCGCCGTTCTTGCGCCGCGCAACGATTTCGCCCGACCAGTGCCCGGTCGCCTTCAGCGACTGCGCCACCGATTCCAGCTGCTCGGCATACGAATTATCGGCCTGCAGTTCACTGACGATGCGGCCGCGCACTTCCTCCTCCGTGTAGCCGAGGGTGCGCGTGAAGCTGGGATTGGTGGTCAGGATATGGCCGTCGGCATCGGTGATGATGATGGCGTCCAGCGTGTTTTCGAAGGCCATCGAGGACAGCGTCAGGTCGGCCGTGCGTTCGGCCACGCGCCGCTCCAGGTCGGCCCGTTCGCGGGCCAGCGCGCGCTGGGCGCGGGCCAGGCGCAGGTGGGCGCTGCAGCGCGCCAGCACTTCTTCCGGCTGGAAGGGTTTGGCGATGAAGTCGACGGCGCCCAGGCGGAAGCCCTGCACGCGGTCGGCCGTGTCGCTGTGGGCGGACAGGAAAATCACCGGGATGTCGGCCGTGCGCGGATCGGCCTTCAGCTGGCGGCAGACTTCAAAGCCATCCAGGCCGGGCATGCGCACGTCCAGCAGGATCAGGTCGGGCGGACGGGCTTGCACCGTCCACAGCGCCAGTTCGCCGTTGGGCGCCTCGCGCACGCCATAGCCCGCCTGCACCAGCACCTCACTCAACAGCCGAAGCGAAGCCGGGGTGTCTTCAACGACGAGGATCTCACCCATGTCCGGCTGCTGTTCCATCTCCAAATGCTGCGCGCTAATCATGCAAGGGATGATACCGAAATTGCAATCCAGTGCAACTTTTTGTTCCTGCTGTCTCGGCGCCGCGACGGTGGCTAGCAGGACTTGACGACCTTGCAGGGATTCCCTACGGCGATACTGTTGGCCGGGATATCCTTGCCGACCACGCTGCCGGCGCCGATCGTGCAGTTGTCACCAATAGTCACGCCGGGCAGCACGGTCACATTCGCGCCGATCCACACATTGTTCCCGATCGTGATCGGCAGCGCGTATTCGAGCCCCTTGCGCCGCATGTCGGGGTCGGTGGCGTGGCTGGCGGCCGACAGCACGGTGTTCGGGCCGATCATCACATCGTCGCCGAGGGTCACCAGGGCACAGTCCAGCACGACGAAATTATGGTTGGCGAAGCAGTTCCGGCCTACCTTCAGGTTGTAGCCGAAGTCGCAGAAGAACGGCGGCTCGAAATACGCGTCCGTCGGCGCGCCGAGCAGGCGTTCCAGGATGGCGGCCCGCGCCTCGGGCGGTGCGGCATTGTGTTCGGCGCAAACGGCCTTGGCTTGCAGGTGCGCGGGCCAGATGGACGGGTCGCGCGGCTTGTATTCGATCTTTTTATCCATGTTGTGCGCCTTGCAGATGGTCGCAGGCGATCGCCGTACTGAGGAAGACCTTGCCGTTCAGTGTATGCAGCAGCTCGCTCTGCTTCAAGCGGTCCATCACCGGCCCCTTCACCTCCGCCAGGTGCAGGCCGATGCCGCGCCGCGCCAGGCTGGTGTTCAGTTCCTTCAGCGCGAACAGCGCCGTCGTGTCGATCGAGTTCACGGCGGACAGCACCAGCACCAGGTTGCGCGCCGTCGGATGGCTGCGCAGCTCATCCTCGAGGCGCTCGCTGACGGCTTCCACATTGCCGAAGAAGAGATTGGCGTCCACGCGCAGCACCAGCATGTCCGGCCGTGTTTCGGCCGGATAGCGCTCGATATTGCGGAAATGCTCGCTGCCCGCGATGCGGCCCAGCACCGCGATATGGGGACGGCTGGCGCGCCAGATCAGGGTGCCCATCGACAGCGCCACCCCGATCAGCACGCCCGCCTCCACGCCGAACGCCAGCACGCCGGCGCAGGTGGCAAACCAGGCCAGCGCATCGCTGCGGTCGTAGCGCCAGGCGGTGCGCAGCGTGTCTACCTCCAGCATGCCCAGCACGGCGACGATGATGGTGGCGGCCAGCACCGGCAGCGGCAGCAATGCCAGCCAGCCGGTCGGCGCGGTCAGCGCCACGGCCAGCAGCACGGCCGTGATCAGGCTGGCCAGCGGCGTGTTGGCGCCGGCGGCGAAATTCACCGCCGAACGCGACATGCTGCCCGTCACCGGGAAGCCGCCGGACACCATGCTGGCCACATTGGCTGCCCCCAGCCCCACCAGTTCCTGGTTGCTGGACAGCTTTTCATTGCGCTTCAGCGCCAGCGTCTGCGCGGCCGACATCGAAATCAGGAACACCACGAAGCCGATCAGCAAACCCGGCTGCAACAGTGGGCGCCAGTGCGCCGGCGACGTCGCCAGGTTCAGCTGCGGCAGGCCGGACGGCACAGCTCCCGTGGTGCGCACGCCCATCGCCTCCAGCCCCAGCAGCGGCACCAGCGCCGTGCCCAGCATGACGACCAGCATCGGCGCCAGGCGCGAAGCGGTGTCCGCGGTGGAGGGCTTGAGCCCCACAGCACGCAGCAGGCGCGCGAAATGGCTGCGCGCCAGCACCAGCAGCAGCACCGCGCCAACGCCCATGATGGCGCTGGGCAGGTGGTAATGGGGGAAGCCGGCGCCCAGCAGCGGCTTGACCTGGCCCAGCGCAATCACGATCGCCGAACCAACGGTAAAGCCGCTCATCACGGGGCGGGAAAAGAAATTGGCGACAAAGCCCATGCGCAGCAGGCCGCACAGCAGCAGCACCAGCCCCGAGATCAGGGCCAGTTGCGCGGCCAGCACCTGGTACAGGCCCGAGCCGGCAGGCGCCAGCGGCCCCAGCACGGCGCCCGTCATCAGCGACACGATGGCCATCGGCCCCACGGATTGCGTCATGCTGCTGCCGAACAGCGCATAGACGATGGGAGGAAGAATGCTGGCGTAAATGCCGGTGACCGGCGGCAGGCCCGCCACCAGCGCATACGCCATGCCTTGCGGGATCATCATCATGGCGACGACGATGCCCGCGCTGATGTCACCGGGCAGCTGGCTGCGCCTGTACTTCCTCAACCATTGCAACATTCAAAATCCGAAAGAACTGGAGAAGGCGCAACATTATCATGCCTGCTCCAGCTGCGCGACTGTCGCTGCCAGCACTTCCTTCGACAATTCAGGGTCATCCAGTGCCCGCGCCAGTACCAGGCCGCCAATCATGGCCGCGTAGCTGGCGATGGCGCGGCGGCGCGCTTCGCCGGGCTCGCCGGGCAGCGCCTTGGCCAGCATGTCCAGCTGGGCCGCCACGCCGGCCGTCAGCGCATGCTGCACCGGCTGGCCGGCCCGCGCCAGGTCCGGCCCCAGCGACGCCACCACGCAGCCGGCGCCCGCGTTGTCGCGGTGGACTTCGTTCAGGTAGGAACGCGCCAGCTCGCCCAGCGCGTCCTCCGGGTTGCGCTCGATGCGCTTGCGCCACTGCTCCAACGAATGGGTGATCGCCTTGTTGCAGGCCTCGGCCAGCAAATCCTCTTTCGACTCGAAATGGCCGTAGAAGCCGCCGTGCGTCAGCCCTGCTACATTCATCAGGTCGGCCACCCCGATCCCGTCGTAGCATTTCTCCCGAAAAAGCTTCGCTGCCACTTCAACAAT
>DASWYX010000243.1:0-7641 GCA_036404755.1 Pseudoduganella sp. | reverse complement strand
GTCGGCGCATAAGCGCGGCATGTCCAGATTGGGCACCCGGCCGGTGATCACCACATCGTGCGGGACGCCGTGCGCCTTGAACGTGGCCAGCACAAAATCGCCCATTTCCACGGGGCTGTCGATCAGCTCATCGTAGTCTTTGGCGACGTAGGTGCCGAAGCCGTAGCGCCGGGCCTTCAGTTCGGGCAGCGCGGTAGCGACGCGCCAGTTGCGTGTTTCGTCGCCATCGGGCTTCTGGATATCCACCACATGCGGGCTGTCTTCCTGGCCCAGCACGCGCAGGAACACGCTGGTGCCGTTGAAGAAACCGTGGCTCTGGTCCAGATGGGCGGCGCGCACGGACAGGTCCCATGCGTAGACTTCATATTCGACCGTCAGCTTGCCTTTGACCGGCAAGGCGCGCCAGGAGTGCTTGTCCAGCTTCGTCAGTTCGACCGGCTTGCCGCCGGCCGAAGCATTGATGCGAATGATGTTGCGCGAGAATTCGCGGATCATGTAACTGCCGGGGATCCACGCGGGCAGCGCGAAGATCTGGCCTTCCGGCGCCGGGTTGTCCACCGTCAGCGTGACGTGGAACAGGTGGGCCGCGAGATCTTTCGCGGCAATGGTGTAGCTGATGCCTGGTTTATTGTTTTTCATTTTAGGTCGGACGGCGTGTCGATATCCTGCATTATGCCGGGATCGTCCACCGTCACTTCTTTGTTGGGGTAATTCTTCACAATGCTGCGCGCCCCCTGGTCTCCCTCCAGCGACAGCAGCAGCGGCAGGTGACGCCGGCCGAAGGCGACCGGATTGCCACGCTGCCCATCATATATGGGGACGGCGATGTCGGCCCCCTCTTCCACCTCACGCGCGAGGGCCGAGATCGTGCCCGGCCGCACATGCGGCATGTCGCCCAGCGCCACCACCCAGCCCAGTGCATCCTGGGCATGGTGCAGTCCCGTCACCAGCGAAGCAGCCATGCCGCAGACGGCGTTCTCGCAGATCACGATCTCGCAGCCCAGGCCACGCAGGGCGGACGCGGTTTCCGTATCGCCCGGCTTGACCACAGCCAGCACGCGCGGCAGGGCCGCCAGCAGATTGCGTGCGCTGGCGGCGACGACCGTACTGTCGCCTAGCGGCTGCAGCAGCTTGTTGCGGACGCCGCTGGGGTCGAAGCGCGTGCCGCGCCCGGCCGCCAGCAGGATGCCTGTCATGCCGCCGCGGGCGCCCGCATGTGCCATGGCCGCTCCGCCTCAGGCCGTGGCAGTCGCCAGGTCGAACGGCAGCTTGCGCAAGCGCTTGCCCGTCACCTGGAACACTGCATTGGCAAAGGCCGGCGCCAGCGGCGGCAGGCCGGGTTCGCCCATGCCGGTCGGCGCATCGTGCGAGGGCACGATGTGCACCTCGACTTTCGGCATGTCCGGCATGCGCGCCACCGTGTAGTCGCTGAACTGGTTCTGCTCGACCACGCCATCCTTCAGCGTGATCGCGGCGCCCGGCAGCGTGGTGCCGACGGCCATCAGGATGGCGCCCTGCACCTGGGCTTCGATGGTCATCGGGTTCACCGGCTGGTTGCAGTGGATCGCCGCCGTTACCGTGTGCAGCCTGGGGACGCCATCTTTTACGGACGCAGTGACCACGTAGGCCGCCACGGTATTGAAGGATTCGTGCACTGCCACGCCCCAGCCCTGCCCTTTCGGCAGCTTCTTCTTGCCATAGCCGGACTTGGCGACGGCCAGGTCCAGCGCGGCCAGATGGCGCGTGTGCTTCGGATCGATCAGCTTCTTGCGGTAGGCAACCGGGTCCATCTTCGCCGCATGCGCCGCTTCATCGATCAGCGTTTCCATCACGAAGGCGGTGTGGGTCGAGCCCACGGAACGCCACCACAGCACGGGCACATTGGCCTTCACGTTATGCACGCTCAGGTTCAGCGGCACCTGGTAAGGCTCGCCCATGCCTTCCACCATCGTGGCATCGATGCCGTCCTTGACCATCATCGGCTCGAAAGGCGTGCCCGCCAGGATGGACTGGCCGACGATCACATGGTCCCAGCCGACGATATTGCCCTGCGCATCCAGCCCCAGCTTCGCACTGTGCACATGGGACGGGCGGTAGTAGCCGCCCTTGATATCGTCTTCACGGCTCCAGATCACTTTCACCGGACCCTTGCCCCAGGTCTTGGCGACATTGACGGCTTCCACGATGTAGTCCGAAGTCGGCACGGCGCGGCGGCCGAAACCGCCGCCGGCCATCATCGTGTTCAGCTTCACCTGCTCCGGCTTCAGGCCGGCCGCCTTGGCCGCGGCCACCACATCCAGCGTCTGGAACTGGCTGCCGGCCCAGATGGTGCAGCCGTCGCCCTTCAGGTCCACCACGCAGTTCAGCGGCTCCATCGGGCTGTGGGCCAGGTAAGGGAATTCATAGACGGCGTCGATCTTCTTCGCCGCGCCGGCCAGCTTGGACGTGTCGGCCTTCTTGGCCGAAGTGCCCGGCTGCGCGGCCAGCTTCCTGTACTGCGCCAGCTGTTCCGCGCTGCTGACTTTTTCCAGACCGCCGGTGTCCCAGTCGATCTTCAGCGCTTCGCGGCCCTGTTTGGCCGGCCAATAGCCGTTGGCGATTACCGCCACGCCGCTGCCGCCACGGTCGGTCGGCACCTGGATCACATCGACCACGCCCGGAATGGCTTTGGCGGCGCTCGCGTCGAACTTCGCGACCTTCGCGCCGAAGACGGGCGGACGCGCCACCACAGCGACCTTCGTGCCCTCAGGCTTGAAGTCCATGCCGAACTGCTGGCTGCCGTCCGACTTGGCGCGCGCATCGATGCGCGGGGTCGGCTTGCCGATGATCCTGAAGTCCTTCGCGTCCTTCAGCTTCACGGTTGCGGGCACCGGCTGCTTCATGGCCGCATCGGCCATCGCGCCATAAGTCGCCTTCTGGCCGTTGGGGCCGATCAGCATGCCTTTCGACGTCTTCACCTGTTCCGGCTTCACCTTCCACTGTTCGGCAGCGGCGGCAATGAGCATCAGGCGCGCCTTGGCGCCCACTTCGCGGTACTGTTCCCAGGAGTGGGCCACGGAGCCGGAACCGCCCGTCATCTGGATGCCGAAGGCCGGGTCCTTGTAGATCTGCCCCTCCGGCGCCAGCGCGGCGCGCATCTGCTTCCAGTCCACGTCCAGCTCTTCGCCGATCAGCATCGGCAGCGCCGTGTTCACGCCCTGGCCGAATTCGAGGCGGTTCACCTGCACGGTGACGGTGTTGTCCGGTGCGATTTTCAGGAAGGCGTTCGGCGCATAGACCGGCTTTGCCGGCGCATCGGCGGCACGGGCGAAACGGCCGCCGCCGGTGATCACGAAGCCCAGCACCAGGCCACTGCCGGCAACGGCGCCGGCTTTCAGGAAGCTGCGACGCGACAAGCCCGCCGCGCGGGACGGTTCCATCCATTCTTTACGCATGGCGGCCTCCTTCAGGCGAGGGTCTTGGCCGCATCCTTGATCGCGGCACGGATACGTTGATAGGTGCCGCAGCGGCAGATATTGCCGGCCATGGCGTTATCGATGTCGGAATCGCTGGGCGACTTGTTGGTGCGCAGCAGGGCTGTTGCGCTCATCACCTGGCCGCTCTGGCAATAGCCGCATTGCGGCACGTCGTGCTTGACCCAGGCATCCTGCACCGCCTTGCCCACCTTGTCCGCGGACATGGCTTCAATCGTCGTGATCTTCTGGCCCACGGCAGCAGAAATCGGCGTGATGCAGGAACGGATGGCCTGCCCTTCCAAGTGCACCGTGCAGGCGCCGCACAGCGCCGCGCCGCAGCCGAACTTGGTGCCCGTCATATTCAGGTTATCGCGCAGTGCCCACAGGATCGGGGTCGATGGATCGGCATCGACCTGCACATCACGCCCGTTGATATTCAATGTGACCATGAATGCTCCCTAGCTTGTTAGAGTCGTGCAAATTCAAACGGCGTGCACAGGCACGCCGCCAAGGCTGCGGATCGGATGGATCGTCCGCTCTTTACTGCTTGATACCGGACAGCTTCGATTCCAGCATGCGGGCGTCGATCGCGCCCGGCACGCGGCTGCCGTCGGCGAAGAAGATCGCCGGCGTGCCGTTGATGTTCAGCTTCTGCCCCAGGGCCAGCACCTTGTCGTTCGGGGTGGAGCAGCCTGCGGGAGCGGCCGGCGCCAGTTTGCCCTTCACCATCCACTCATCCCAGGCCTTGTTGCGATCGGACGAGCACCAGATATTGGTCGACTTGGTGAACGAATCCGGCGACAGGATGTTGTACATGAAGGTGTACACGGTCACATTGTCCACCTGGGTCAGCGTCTGCTGGCGGAAGCGCTTGCAGTAGCCACAGTTCGGATCTTCGAACACCGCGATCACGCGCTTGCCGTTGCCCTTCACGGTCTTGATGGCCAGTTCCAGCGGCAGTTCGTCGAACTTGATCTTGTTCAGGTCATCGATGCGCGCCTGGGTCAGGTCTTCGGACGTCTTCAGGTCGAACACGTGGCCCACGATCAGGTAGCTGCCCGATTCGTCCGTGTAGCGGATTTCATTGCCCACCCGGATCTCGTACATGCCGGCATACGGCGTCTTGCGCACGGAGTCGATCTTGACGCCTTCGCCAAGTTTCGGTTCCAGTACTTTCTTGATCTTCGCTTCGGTCGCGTTTTGTGCGTCCGCACACGACATCAGCATGATCGATGCTGCCGCCAGGGCGAGCTTTCTCATCTTCATAAATTCTCCGCTTACTGCTTGCCTAGGGCATGTGAAATCAGCCGGCGCTTTACGCCCGGCAATTTATTCAGCAAGTTTAGCCCGAAATTGCGGACAACGCGCACAGGTTCCAGATTTGCGCCAAAAAGACGCTCCAGGCTGTCCGTTGTCACTTGCATAAGCAGCACCTCTTCCTTCCGGGCGCGCGCATAGCGGGCCAGCACGCGCTCGTCGCCGATCGAGCGGTGTTCCTCGCGCTCGGTGACGGCCTGGACCAGGTCTTCCACGTCGCCAAAGCCCAGGTTCATGCCGTGGCCGGCCAGCGGATGGACCACGTGGGCGGCGTCGCCGACGAGGGCCACGCGCGGCGCCACCATCGAGTGGGGCCGCATCAGCTTCAGCGGGTAGGCGCGCACGAGTTCCGGCTGCAGCGGGGTCAGGGCGCCCAGTTTTTCGGCGGCGTAGGGGGCTAGGCGCTCGGCGATGCTCGCCGCGCCTTCCCGGCACAGCGTATCCGACAGCGCTTCCGGCGCCGACCACACCAGCGAGACCTGGTTGCCCGGCAGCGGCAGCAGCGCAATGATGCCTTCGTCGCAAGTGAACCACTGGTGGGCCACGCCATGGTGCGGCTTTTCGCAGGCGAAATTGGATACCACGCCACATTGGTTGTAAGGGCGATAATCGAGACCGATATCGCACTGGCCGCGCACCCAGGAATTGGCGCCGTCCGCGCCCACCACCAGCGAGGATTTCAGCTCGCTGCCGTCATCCAGGGTGATGCTGGCGCAGTCGCCATCGGTATGCAGCGCGGTGGCGCGGCCATGCACGACATGCACGTTCTGGGCGAAGCGCAGGGCGGCGTCCAGCGCCTGGTTCAGGTTGCGGTCTTCGACAATCCAGGCCAGCGTGCCGGTGTGTGCGCCGTAGGCGTCGAAATTCAGCGTGCCGCCGTGCTTGCCGTCGCCATTGACCAGCATCGCGTCGACCGGCGCAATGCGCGACTGGTCCATCGCGCCCCAAACTTTCAGGCGCTCAAGCAGCTTGTTGGCCGTGTGGTTCAGGGCAAACACGCGCACATCCCAGCTGGCTTGGTCTTCTCGCTGCGGCGCGGGCGGCGGGCCCAGCAGGGTCACGCTCTGGCCGGACTGGGCGAAGGCCAGCGCTGCCGTTTTGGCAATGGCGCCATTGCCGACGATGCAGACAGCCGTCTGCACGTGATGCCGCGCGGAATGAGCGGCCGAATGCGAGGGATTGTTCATCCGGCCATTATAGCTTTCCGCTATGCCGCACGGGGCAGCGCGAAGCGGGGCAGCACAAACTCCGCGATCTCCTGCATGGTTTCGTCCAGCGGACGCTCGTTGCGGCGCAGGTGCAGGCCGATGTGGGCGACACCGGCCGCCTGCATGGCTTGCAACTCGGCTGCCAGGGCCTTGCGCCCTCCCCTTCCGCCAAACCGGTGGCGGCGCAGCGGCTCGTCCGGATTGGCCGCCAGGTCGAGGTGGATGAAACTGACGTAGGGCTTGTCGCCCGCCACCGCGCGCCAGGCCGCGCTGCGGGAGGCATGATCCTGCGGCGTGCCGGGATAGGCGAGGCAACCGTCCATGTGTTCGCCGATCCACTGCGGCGACTGCTGCGCCAGGCCGGCCACCAGCAAGGGCAATTGTTGCTGCGCGGGGCGCGGAATCAGCTTCACGCCCGGCGGCAGCGCTGGTTCGGCCCAGCTGCGGGCGAGCGCGATCTGCTCGCGGAAGCTGGCGCCGCGGTTGGCGAAGTCGCGTCCGAAGATCGGGTATTCGACCGGGCGGTCGCCGCTCGCCACGCCGAGCAGTAGGCGGCCTCCGCTCAGCTGGTCGACGGTGGCGGCGGCTTTCAACGTAAGCAAGGGCTCACGCAGGGGCAGCACGACGGCAGCCGTACCGAGCAGGATGTTCTTCGTGGCGGCGGCCAGGTAGCCCAGGTAGCTGAAAGTCTCGAACACCTGGGCGGCGTCGCCGAAGGACGGGTCGTACAGCGGCACGTCGCGCAGCCACAGGGCGCGGTAGCCGAGGCGGTCGGCCAGTTGCGCCAGTTCGAGGTGGCGCTGCATGTCCGGCTCGCCGGGCAGGCGCGCGGCGGCGCCGCTGGCGTGACGGGCGGCGCTGGACCAGTCATTGTCCAGCGGCAGTTCGAGGCCGATGCTGAAGCCGCCGGCCTGCAGGCGTTCGAGGGCGCTCATCGCTTAATCCCAGGCCGGCGCGATGCCTTCCGGATTGGCGATGCGCTCGCCGCGGTCGAGGGTGGCGATGGCGGCCAGTTCCTCGTCATTCAGCGTAATGCGCTGGGCGGCCAGGTTCGCCTGCAGGTTGGCGCGCTGGGTGGACGATGGGATCACCGCATAGCCCTGCTGCAGCGACCAGGCCAGCGCGATCTGTGCCGGGGTGGCGTTGTGGCGCTCGGCGATGCGCGCGATGACCGGGTCCTGCATCACCTTGCCGTAGGCCAGCGGCATGTAGGCGGTCAGGTGGATGCCGTTGCGGCGCGCGAAATCGACGACCTTGCGGTTTTGCAGGAAGGGATGGATTTCGACCTGGTTGGTGGCGATTGCCTCCGCGCCCACGGCCGCGATGGCTTCTTCCATGTGGCGCACGGTGAAGTTGGAGACGCCGATCAGCTTGGTCAGGCCCTGCTCGCGGGCCAGCGCCAGCTCGCCCATGTATTCGGCGACCGGTACTGCGTCACCCGGCGACGGCCAGTGGATCAGGGCCAGGTCCAGCTGCTCCAGGCGCAGCTTGCGCAGGCTTTCCTTCAGGCTGGGAATCAGCTTGCCGGCCGACAGCGACTCAGTCCACACCTTGGTCGTCACGAACAGCTCGCCACGCGCGACGCCGCTCTCGGCCAGCGCCTGGCCGACTTCGGCTTCATTGCCGTAGATTTGTGCGGTATCGATATGGCGGTAACCCAC
>DASWYX010000242.1:0-3284 GCA_036404755.1 Pseudoduganella sp. | reverse complement strand
TGGCCGGCGGCGTAGGCCATGGTGGCGGGCGAGGCGGAGAAGCCATACTTCACGCCCAGCACAAAGCTGAACAGGCCCGGACCTTCCAGCACGCCTTCCTTGATCAGGTCATGCGCCATATTCAGGTCGCCCGAATCGAAGATCTCGATTTCCGGCTTTACGCCGGCATCGCGGATCACCTTCGCCATGCGCGCCACGTTGGTGGGCGTGTTGATCACCACATCCGCCCCGGAATTCATCGTGTTCAGGTCCAGCGTCGCGATGTCGGGGCGCAGTGCGGCAATGTGTTCGACGCGGCGCTCGGGCACCATCAGCGTGCTGCCCGGCGCGGCCACTTGCGGGTTCTCTGCGCTGGGGATGAAGCGGCCGCCCGGGCCCGTGGTCAGGTTGATGATCAGGTGGCGGTTGCGGGAACGGATGCGCTCCATCACTTCCGCGTAAAGCGCCAGCTCCATCGACGGCATGCCGGTCTGCGGATCGCGCACGTGGATGTGCACGGCCGCGGCGCCCGCATCCGCCGCATCGAGGCAGGCTTTCGCGATCTGTTCGGGCGTGATCGGCAGGTCGGGATGCATGCCCGGCTTGACGATATTGCCGGTGATGGCGCAAGTGATGATGGTGCTCATGGCTTGGCCCCCAGGTGGCGGCCGCCATCGACCTGGATCACGCTGCCGGTGGTGAACAGCAGGGTGGTGGCGCAGGCTTCCACGGCGGCGGCGATATCGTCCGGCAGGCCCACGCGCTGCAGTGGCGTGGTGGCGGCCTGCTTGTCGTTGAAGTTGGCGTCGCGGCCGGGAACGAAGGGGCTGTCCACCACGCCCGGCGACACATTGATCACGCGGATCTGCGGCGACAGGGCGCGCGCCAGCGAAGTGCACATCGCATCCAGGCCCGCCTTGGCGCCTACATAGGCCACATTGCTGCCGATGCCCGTGGTGCCGGCGATGGACGAGAGGTTCACCACCAGGCCCTTGCCGCTTTCCTTCAGCATCGGCGCGAAGGCGCGGATGGTGGAGAACACGCCGCGCCAGTTGGCGACGAAGATCTCGTCGATGATCTCATCGGTCAGCGCTTCCAGGTCGTGGTGCGGAATGGCGCGGGTCATGCCGGCCGAGTTGACGAGGATGTCGCAGCGGCCGAAGCGCTCGCGGACGATGGCAGCCGCATCGCGCAGGCTGGCGCCGACGCCGGTATCGGCCTGCACGCCGGCGTGGCCCTGGCCGGGCAGGGCGTCCGCCTTCTCCTGCAGCGCGGCGGCGTTTTCGCGGCCCAGCAGCACGACCTGTGCGCCGAGGCGGGCGAAGCGCTGTGCGCTGGCGTAGCCGATGGCGCCTGCGCCGCCGGCGATGACGGCCACCTGGCCTTGCAGCGGGCCATGGATCTTGTCGTTCATGGGAATTCCTTATTTGATCGGTGGTTCGGGGAAGCAGCACACGCCGCGCTCGAGCACGAAGTCGTACTGCAGGGTGTAGTGGGGTTCATTGCTGCCCGGCGCCGGCTGGTGCGGCTCGAAGCGGCCCACCAGGCGTTTCGTGACGCCGAAGACCACGTCGCTGTGCAGGTGCTCGGCATCGTCGGCGAAGACCTGGGTGATCAGGGTCTTGAAGCCTTCGTGCGACACCATGAAGTGCACGTGCGCCGGGCGCATGCAGTGGCGGTTCTGGGCGCGCAGCAGCACGCCGGTGGGGCCGTGGGTCGGCACCGGATAGCCGGCCGGCCGCACGGTGCGGAAGTGGTAGCGGCCCTCGGCATCGGTGGTGAACTGGCCGCGCAGGTTCATTTCGGGCTGGTGCTCGTCCTGGTTTTCGTACATGCCTACCGGCGAGGCTTGCCATACATCGACAGTGGCGCCGGCGATCGGCTTGCCGTCGATATCGCGCACCTGGCCGGAAACCAGCATCGTCGGCCCGGGCATATCGCAGCGGGCGATATCGTCGCCGTTCTTGCAGACCGGCGAGTTGGCGCGCCAGAAGGGGCCAAGCAGGGCGGCCGCCGTCTGGCCTTCCTGTTCCGGGTTGTTGCGCAGCGCGACCAGGGTCGAGATGCCCAGCACGTCCGCCGCCAGGATCACTTCGTTGTGACGGTCGTTGGTGGCCTGGCCGATATCGACCAGGAAGCGCACGGCGCGCTCGAACTCGGCCTCGGTCAGGTCCACGTCGCGGATGAAGGCGTGCATGTGCTGCACGAAGCTGGCCATCACCTGGCGCAGGCGCGGGTCCGTGGTTTGCGCCATCGCGGCAATGGCGATGGGCGTGATCGACGCTTCCCCGTCGATGAGGTGGTTGGTGCTCATGTGTCTCCTCTTTGCATTCTTCCTGCAATCTTTATGCGATCGTTCGCATAAATCTAGATTAGCATTTCGGCAGGAAGAGTCAACCAAGTATTTTTACTGTGCGTCGAAATATGTTGTTTATTGGTGCGATCGTTCGCATGTGCGACAATTGGCAATATTGCAGGTTCACAAGAGAGAATGCGCATGGAGCAGAAGAAGATGACGCTGAAGGGCCTGGCCCAGATTCTCGGCGTCCATCCCTCGACGGTCGGACGGGTCATGGACCCGGACACGCGCCACATGGTCGGCGAGGCCGTGGCCCAGCGCGTGCTCAAGGAGGCGGCCAAGCACGGCTACCGCCCCAACAAGATCGCCGCCGCGCTGCGCACGCGCCGCTCCAATGTTGTCGGCGTGATCCTGCCGGACATCACCAACCCCGTGTTCCCGCCCATCGTGCTGGGCATCGAGGATGAGCTGCGCAAGCACGGCTACGTGGCCCTGGTGACGAATGCCGGCGAAGACCCGGCGCAGCAGCGCTTCGTGGTGGACCAGTTGCTGGCGCGCCAGTGCGATGCCCTCATCCTGGCCACCGCCACGCGCGACGATCCGGTGGTGTCGCACTGCCTGGAAGCGGGCATCTCGGTGGTGACGGTGAACCGCGGCGAAGACGCGGGCCGTGTCTCCAGCGTGGTCAACGACGAGATGGCCGGCATGCGCATGGCCGTCGATTACCTGTTCAAGCTGGGCCACCATCGCATCGTCCACCTGGTCGGCCCGCAGAATCTCTCCACCGGCCATCTGCGCCGCGAAGGCTTCGTACGGGCCATGGAAGCGCAGGGCGTGAAGCGCGAGGACCAGTGGATGGTCGATTGCAGCGCCTATTCGCGCGATGCGGGCAAGGCCGCCTGCGACGAGGCGCTGGCGCGCTACCCGAAAGCTACCGCCATCCTGGCTGGCAACGACCTGCTGGCGCTGGGCTGCTACGACAGTCTGCGCGCTGCCGGCAGGCGCT
>DASWYX010000241.1:0-5288 GCA_036404755.1 Pseudoduganella sp. | reverse complement strand
CAGGAGCGCACCATCCACCGCCTCGGCGCCACGCGCAGCCGCCAGGTGGACGTGCGCGTGATTGCCGCCAGCCACGTGCGCCTGGTGGACGCCGTGCGGGCAGGGCGCTTCCGCGAAGACCTGTTCTACCGCCTGAACGTGCTGACGCTGGAAACCCCGCCGCTACGGCAGCGGCGCGAAGACATCGTGCCGCTGGCCCAGCATTACTTCAGCGTGTTTGCCGCCGAGCGCGCGGCCGGCGTGAAAGGCTTCGCGCGCGACGCGCTGCGCGCCATCAGCGAATATGCGTGGCCGGGCAATGTGCGCGAACTGGTGAACCGGGTGCGGCGCGCCTCGGTGATGGCGGAAGGGCGGCTGATCCGGGCATCCGATCTCGGTCTGGATGCTGCGTCGGCGCGCAATAGTGCGGAAGACCTCGGGTGCGCCGTCACGCGCGCCGAACGGCTCGCCATCGAGACGCGGCTGGAAGCCGGCAAGAGCATGACGTCGGTGGCGCGCGAGCTGGGCGTGTCGCGGATGACGCTGTATCGCCTGATGTCCAAACACGGCATCGAACTGCCGACGCGGCGCGCTGCGGCCGCTGCGGTCTAGTGGTAATAATAGGGCGGCGTCGGCACGGTATCGGTCCGCGCCAGCCGCTCTGCCTCCAGGTTCACCTGGTGGTCCCACCAGATATTCCACCCTTTCCGCTGGTCTTCCACATATTCCGGATGGTCGGCCAGCAAATGGTCGAAGAATTGTTCGAACTCGGACATGTATTCCTTAACTTTCATTGTGATTTCCTCCTGTTCGGTTACACTGGCGGCCCAAAGCAACATTTCATAATTCAAGCGGATGAATCAGCAGGACAACCAGGATCAAGATAAACCGCGCTTCCGGCCCGTGCCGTGGACGGCGCTCGAAACGCCAGCGGACGTCGAGCTGTGGATCGCCGAACACGACCTGGCCCTGAAAGAGCATGTCGGCAAGCAGGAAACCGGTTATGGCGTCTGCTTCAGCCTGGCCGCCGGCGGTGAGATATATATGCAGACCGCCGATGGCGCTGTCATCCTCGATGTTACTCCTGACGCGGATTGGGTGTCGCCCCTGATCGTCGCGGTAGCCCAGGCCGAACCGCCCAAGGGCTCGCTGTGGGTGCTGCCGGACGATAAACTGGTGCAGCTAATCATTGGCCTGTCCAGCCTGATTGTCACGTCCACCCTCGTGGTCGGCCATAATTTCGGCCGCCGTCGTCACTACTGAAACGAAGGAATCCTGCATGATGCGCAAACCCCTGATGTCCCTGTTCGCGGCGGCTTTGCTGGCCGGCGCCGCCCTGCACGCATCCGCTGCCGACCTGCTGCAAACAGTCAAGTCGCGCGGTACGATCAAGGTGGCGATGGAAGGCACGTATCCGCCTTTCAACTTCAAGGACCAGAAAACGGGTGAGCTGGTCGGCTATGACGTCGACGTGGCCAAGCTGGTAGCGGCCAAGCTGGGCGTGAAGCCGGAATTCGTGACGACCGAGTGGGCGTCCATCCTGGCCGGGCTGGCCAGCGGCAAGTACGACGTGATCATTGCCCAGGTCGGCATCAATCCCAAGCGCGAGCAGGTGTTCGATTTTTCCAGCCCGTATATCTACTCCTCGCCGATGCTGATCGTGCGCAAGGATGAAAAGAATAACTGGACTTCGCTGGAGCAGTTGAAAGGCAAGCGCATCGGCGCCGGGCAGGGCAGCGTGTACGAGGCGCAGGCAAAGGCCGTGCCGGGCATCGAAGTGAAGAGCTACCCTTCCGCTCCGGAAAACCTGGCCGACCTGGCTGCCGGCCGCATCGATGCAGCGCTGAACGACAGCCTGCTGGCGGCATGGCTGCTGAAATCGACGAAGCTGCCGATCAAGGCGGGCGCGCGCGTCGGCGCGGTCGAGCGCATGGGCATTCCCTTCCAGAAGAATAATCCGCAGTTCAAGGCCGCGCTGGAAAAGGTGCTGGCCGATGCCGCCGCTGACGGCAGCCTGAAAGCGATTTCAATCAAGTGGTTCGGTACCGACGTCAGCAAGGCGCCGTAAGCGATGGAATGGCTTGAATTGCTGCGGGAGGCGGCGCCGGTCATGCTGAAAGGCGCCGGCTATACGCTGGTGTTTGCCGTGGCGTCCATGTTGGGCGGGCTGGTGATCGGCTTCCCGACCGCCGTCATGCGCATCCTGCCGTGGAAGCTGCTGAACTGGCCGGCCAGCGTGTATGTGAGCCTGATGCGCGGCACGCCGCTGCTGGTGCAGATGTTCGTCATCTACTACGGACTGCCCAGCGTGGGCATCGAATTTACGCCCGTGACGGCGGGCATCCTGGCGCTGAGCCTGAACGCCGGCGCCTATCTGTCCGAAAGCCTGCGCGGCGCCATGCTCAGCGTGGCCAGGGGACAGTGGTCGGCAAGCTACAGCCTGGGCATGGGTTATGGCCAGACCCTGCGCTACGTGATCATGCCGCAAGCCCTGCGCGTGGCGGTGCCTTCGATGAGCAATACCCTGATTTCGCTGATCAAGGATACTTCGCTGGTTTCCGTGATTACGATGACGGAGCTGATGTTGTCCACCAAGGAAGTGATTGCGGCCACGTTCCGGCCTTTGCCTCTCTACCTTGCGGCCGCGGCCATCTATTGGGTGCTGAGCTTGCTGTTCGAGCAAGTGCAGCGCTACGCCGAGGCGCGGCTCAACCGTTCGCATCGGCAGGCATAAGCCGCAGGCGGCCCACACACGGCGGATCAATGATCCGCCCTACGCTTCTCGATAACGCGACTTGCCCGCAGGGTGTAGGGCGGATCATTGATCCGCCGTGTGTGCAGTGACGCGGCGTATATCTCGACATTGTCATAATTGCATGCTAGTCTAAGCCCATAACAATAAGCGGGGCGATATGGAAAAGGACCAGCATGCACCGCCTGCCGAAGGGGTGGCGGTGCCTTTGAAGGGGAGCCAGGCACTGCCTGGGATGATGCCGCACGAAGCGATGCTGGCCGCGATGGGCGGCACGGCGCCGTCCGTGCGTCATGACGCGGACACGCGCCTGCAATTCGAGCGCGAGCAGGACTATTTCAACGATCTGTATCTGCTGGCCCCGGTAGGCTATTTCGTGCTGGCCGCCGACACCACCGTGCTGCAAATGAACCTGGTCGGCGCCGATCTGCTCGGCCTGCCGCGCCACAATCCCGAGCGCGTCCCTTTCCGCCACTACATCGCCCAGCGCTTCATGGCGGACTTTGAAGCCTTCGTGCACAACGCCCTGCACAGCAGCGAACCGCAGCGCTGCTCGCTGCAGATGACGCGCGGGCGCGGCGACCGCGGTTTCCCTGTCACCCTGCTGGCCAGCGGCGCGCCGGGCGCACCGAGCTTCCGCGTGGTGTTGGAACTGGCCGAAGGCAAGCTGGCCGCGCTGGAAAAGAGCGAGGAGCGTTTCCGCCGCATCGTGCATTCGGCGGAAGAGGGCATCTGGGAAATCGATGCGTCGGCGATGACCAGCTTCGTCAATCCGAAGATGGCCAATATGCTTGGCTACACCATCGAGGAAATGCTGGACCAGCCCCTGGTGCGCTTCATGGACGAGGAAGGCCGCTCCATCCTTGAGCGCAACATCGCGCGCCGCCAGCAGGGCGTGGCCGAGCGCCACGAATTCAAGTTCATCCGCAAGGACGGCAGCGAGATGTGGGCCACGCTGGCCACCAATCCCATTTTCGATGCGGACGGCAGCTACCTGGGCGCGCTGGCGCTGGTCAGCGATATCACCGAGCACAAGCTGTCTGCCGAGTTGATCTGGCACCAGGCCAATTACGATGCGCTGACGGCCCTGCCCAACCGTAATATGTTCCACGACCGGCTGGCCCAGGAAATGAAGAAAGCCAAGCGCGACGGGCTTTTCCTCGCGCTGCTGTTCATCGACCTCGACCAGTTCAAGGAAGTGAACGACCGACTCGGCCATGAAATGGGTGACAAGCTGCTGGTGGAGGCGGCCGAGCGCATCACCTCCTGCGTGCGCGCTTCCGATACGCTGGCCCGGCTGGGCGGCGACGAATTCGTCGTCATTCTGCCCGGCCTCGATCACGTCAGCAGCGTGGAGCGTGTGGCGCAGCAGATCATTGCCATCATCAACAAGCCTTTCCAGCTCGGCGTGCACACGGGTTCCGTGTCGGCCAGCGTGGGCATCGCCCTCTATCCGTCGGACGCCGCCGATTCCGAACACCTGCTGCGCCATGCGGACCAGGCGATGTACGCGGCCAAGAACGGCGGCCGCAACCGCTACAGCTATTTCACGCCCGACATGCAGGCGGCTGCCCAGCTGCGCCTGCGCCTGGCGGCCGACCTGACGATGGCCGTGACCAATCATCAGTTCGAGCTGCATTACCAGCCCATCGTGCACCTGGCCAGCGGCCGCATCGAGCGCGCCGAAGCGCTGCTGCGCTGGCGCCATCCGGAACGGGGCTTGCTGAATCCGGCGGACTTCATGGGCAGCGCCGAAGCAAGCGGCCTGATGCTGGACATCGGCGACTGGGTTTTCCGTACCGCGGCCGACCAGGCGGCGCGCTGGCAAAAGGAGCTGGGCACGGCCTTCCAGATCAGCGTGAACCAGTCGCCCGTGCAATTCCGCGCCGGTACGCGCCAGCTGGAGGAATGGCTGAAGTATGTGGAAGGCTTGCAGCTCGCGCCGCGCAGCATCGTCGTGGAAATCACCGAGCGGTTGTTGATGGACCAGAGCAATACGGTCGTCGAGCGCTTGCGCGAGTACCGCGCGATGGGCCTGCAGGTGGCGCTGGAAGACTTCGGCACCGGGCATTCGGTGCTGTCCCAGCTGAAGAAGGTGGAAATCGATTACCTGAAGATCGACCGCAGCTTCGTCATGGACCTGGCCGGCGATTCAGGCGACCTGGCGCTGTGCGAAGGCATCATCGTCATGGCGCACAAGCTGGGGCTGAAAGTGGTGGCGGAAGGGGTGGAGACGGAGGCGCAGCTGAATCTGCTGAAGGCGGCCGGCTGCGATTATGCACAGGGATTTGTGTATGCGCCGCCGTTGCCGGCGCCGGAGCTGGCGAAGATGGCTTCAGCCCAGGCGCAGCAGTGAGATCACGCGGTCGCGGTTGATGCCGACCAAGGCGGAGGTCAGCGACACCAGTTGCTGGTAGCCCGGTTCCTTGGACAGGTTGGCGAACACTTCCGCCATCTGGCCCATGCCCACCAGTTCCATATCCGGCAGGCTTTCTTCGGCGCGGCGGCTGGCGTTGGCCAGTTCCAGGCGCACTTTGGCGAGCGCCTCTTCCACATG
>DASWYX010000240.1:0-1661 GCA_036404755.1 Pseudoduganella sp. | reverse complement strand
AGGCATGTGCTGGTGGCCGGCGGCATCGGCATCACGCCGTTCATGACGCATATCCAGGCGCTGGCGCGGCAGGGCGCACCGTTCGAGCTGCATTACTGCTTCCGCAACCGGGGCAGTGCTGCCTACCTGGACGAGTTGCCGTCAACGCTGGCGCCGGATCAGCTGCACCTGTACGAAAGCGACACCGGCGGCAAGATCTATATCGATGCGCTGGTCGCGTCGCAACCGGCCGTTGCTCACATCTACGTGTGCGGCCCGCAGTCGCTGAACGATGCCGTGGTGGCGGCGGCTCGCGCCGCAGGCTGGGACGAGGGCCGGGTGCACTTCGAGCAATTCCGCAATGAAGTCGACGCCACCGGCGGCGCCTTCGAAGCGGTGCTGCGCAAGAGTGGCGTGACGCTGCAGGTGGGAGCGGATGAACCGCTGTTGCGCGCGATCGAAAAAGCCGGCGTGAAGGTCGATTGCATGTGCCGCGAAGGCATCTGCGGCACCTGCGAAACCGCCATCATCGAAGGGGAGGCCGACCACCGCGACCAGTACCTGTCCGACGATGAAAAAGCGGCGCAAAAGACGATGATGATCTGCGTGTCGCGCTGCAAGGGCAAGCGGCTGGTGCTGGACTTGTGATTCAGCCGGCCCCGCGTGCCGCGGGGCCGTCGGCCCACACCACCGGCGTCTGCCTGGCGTACCATCCGTCCAGGCTGTCGCTGACGCCAGCCTCGATGCGGCTGCGCTTGATCTTCATGGTGGGCGTGAGGTAGCCGTTTTCGATCGACCATTGCTCGTGTGCGACCACCAGCATCTGCAGCTTTTCGCAATTTGTCAGCCGCGCATTGACCTGTTGCAGATGCTGGCCCAAGGCTTGTTCGACTGCGCTGCGGGTGGCGGGATCGTTGATCTTGTCGCGCAATTCGTCCTTCAGCTCCACCAGCGCATAGGCGGCGGCGCGGCCAACGCCGGAAACCATGGCCAGTTCCAGCATGGGGTGCTCGCACAGGTAGCTTTCGATGGGGGCAGGCGCCACATACTTGCCCTTGGCCGTCTTGAACAGTTCCTTCTTGCGGCCGCTGATCCGCAGCAGGCCGTCGGCGCTGTATTCGCCCAAGTCGCCGGTGCGGAAATAGCCATCCTCGGTGAAGCATTCCGCGTTCAGCTCCGGCAGCTTGTAGTAGCCGTGGAAGCAGCCGGGGGACTTGATCAGCAGTTCGCCATCGTCCGCTATGCGGGTCAGCACGCCGGGCAGGGGGCGGCCCACATAGCCCGGCTCGGCATGCTCGGGATCGGAAATGTGCGACAGGCAGAAATCCTCGGTCATGCCGTAGCCTTCCATCAGGTTGAGGCCCAGGCGGCGGTACCACTGGATCAGCCCGTGCGGCAGTGGCGCGGAGCCGCTGCCCGCCAGCCGCACCTGGTCCAGCCCCAGTCCGGCGAGGATCTTATGGCTCACCAGCTTGCCCACCAGGGGCAGGCGCAGCAGCAAGTCCAGCCGCTTGGGCGGGATGTGACTGAAAACACCCTGCTGGAACTTGGTCCACAGGCGCGGCACCGACAGGAACAGGGTAGGGCGGGCGCGCTGCAGGTCGGCGATGAAGGTGTCCAGGCTCTCGGCAAAGAAGATGCGGAAGCCGACCACGAAGGAGCCGCATTCCACGTAGCAGCGT